>JAIDQW010000099.1 GCA_029062075.1 Paramuribaculum sp. | reverse complement strand
ATATATACCTCAAGAGCCAATCTTGGACCAATTATGTATGTCGGACATCAGCCCGGTGGTCAGCTAACAACAACTACTGAGGTGGAAAACTTCCCCGGTTATCACAATGGAATCACCGGTACTGAAATGATGGAAGACCTTAAGAAGCAGGCTATCCGTTTCGGAGCGGATGTCCGCGATGGCATTATCACTTCACTTGACCTTTCAGAGCGTCCTTTCAAGGCGGTTGCAGAGAATGGTCAGGAGATTTTTGCCGACACGGTAATTATCAGCACTGGCGCAACGGCTAAATACCTCGGCATTCCTGATGAAGAAAAGTACAAAGGTCTCGGAGTAAGCGCATGTGCTACCTGCGATGGTTTCTTTTACCGCAAGCGTAAGGTCGCAGTGGTGGGCGGTGGTGACACCGCTTGCGAAGAAGCTCTGTATCTGAGCAATATAGCCGCACAAGTCTATATGATTGTCCGCAAAGACTTTCTGAGGGCCTCTAAAGTCATGCAGAAGAGAGTTATGGATAAGGAAAATATTGAGGTACTCTTCAACACAAACACTGTCGGTTTATTTGGTGAGGACGGTCTCGAAGGTGCTGTTCTCGTTGAGAATAAGGGCACTGACAAAGAGCGTGAATATAAGTTACCTCTTGACGGTTTCTTCCTCGCTATCGGACATACACCCAACACCGAACTTGTTAAGGGTAAGATTAACCTTGACGAAGCCGGTTACATCATCACAGAGGGACACACAAGCCTCACGAATATTCCGGGTGTATTTGCCGCAGGAGATGTTGCCGATCCCCGCTACCGTCAGGCTATAACTGCCGCAGGCAGTGGCTGTAAGGCAGCACTCGATGCCGAGAGATACCTTACGGAAATTTGTGAATGACACACCCCTTTTCCACTCCGTTTCACACAACAATTACAAAAACATTACGCGAGTTGACTTTTTCAGCTCGCGTTTTTATTTTTTCCTCTTAAAAATGTAACTTTGCGAAATAATAAAAGTCACTGCAATGAACGAGGATGCACTAAGCCAGCTATACCTTAAAGACACTGCATTCAAGGATCTTATGCAGCGGAGAATATTTAATGTTCTCCTTGTCGCTTCTCCGTATGACGCATTTATGATGGAGGAGGACGGGCGCATTGAGGAGCAGCTTTATTTTGAATATGTGGCTCTTAACCTCAGCTCGCCGCCACGTATAAGTCAGGTTGCTGACACTCCGGAGGCACTTAAGACGTTGGAGCATAAGCACTATGACCTTATTATCATGATGCCCGGCATGGATGTCAGCGAAACATTTGTCGGTGCACGAAAAATCAAGGATGTTTATCCCGATATTCCCATTGTGGTGCTCACTCCGTTCTCCAAAGAGGTGTCACGACGACTTGCAAATGAGGATTTCACCGGAATTGACTACGTTTTCAGCTGGCTCGGAAACGTTGATTTGCTCCTTGCCATCATTAAGCTTCTCGAAGACAAGCTTAACGCTGACAAAGATATCAACGAAGTCGGCGTTCAGATGATTCTGCTTGTAGAGGATTCCGTAAGGTTTTATAGTTCTGTCCTTCCAACCATCTACAAAAAATTGCTGAAACAGTCTAAGGAAAGTTCTACCGAGGCTCTTAACCAGCATGAGCAGATGCTGAGAATGAGGGGCAGACCCAAAGTTATGCTTGCCAGAGACTACGAGGAGGCTATGGCACTGTATAATAAATACGGCAAGAACATGCTGGGGGTAATCAGCGATGTTTCTTTCATGAGAGAAGGGAAAAAGGACAAACACGCCGGTCTCAGGTTCGCCCAGTTCCTCCGTCAGGAAAATCCTCACCTTCCCATTATCATAGAATCAAGCGAAAGTGTCAACGAGGATCATGCTATTCAGATGAACTGCGTTTTCCTGGACAAAAACTCAAAAAAACTTCCGGTTGACCTTGCTGAGGCTATCAGAAATAAATTCGGGTTTGGCGACTTTGTCATAACTGACCCTAATACCGGCAAAGAGATTGTTACGATACACTCTCTGAGAGACTTGCAGTACAGCCTTGAGGATGTGCCTGCCGAGGCTCTGATGTATCATGCTTCTACAAACGATATCTCACGCTGGCTTTACTCAAGAGCACTATTCCCGCTGGCGGATGTTATCAAGGCGCATCAATTCAGAAACATCGAAGAGGCACCGGCGGCAAAAAAGCTTTTCTTTGATCTTATCGTCAAATACCGTAAGATGAAAAACCGTGGTGTTGTTGCGGTTTTCAAAAAGGACAGGTTTGACCACTACTCAAACTTCGCCCGCATCGGTGACGGATCACTTGGCGGTAAAGGTCGCGGACTCGCTTTCATTGACCAGATTATCAAGAAGAACCCCGAATGTGACAACTTTGACGGAATAACTATCAGCATACCGCGCACTGTGGTACTCTGCACCGATATTTTTGACGAATTTATGGCTTCAAACAACCTCTATCCGCTCGCGCTGAGCGATGCGCCGGACGAGGTTATTCTCAAAACATTCCTGCAGGCAAGACTTCCGGAACGCCTCATCGAGGACTTCTTCGCTCTCTTTGAAGTTGTTGACAAACCTCTTGCAATCAGAAGTTCCAGCCTTCTCGAAGACTCCCACTATCAGCCCTTTGCCGGAATATATTCCACATATATGATTCCGAAAGTTGAGGACAGATATGATATGCTCAAATACCTCAGCGATGCTATCAAGGGGGTCTATGCATCGGTTTTTTATGCCGATAGCAAGGCTTACATGACCGCTACCAGTAATGTCATAGACCAGGAAAAGATGGCGGTGATAATTCAGGAGGTTATAGGCCAGGAAGTTGACGGATTATACTTCCCCTCTTTCTCCGGAGTGGGTCGTTCACTTAACTACTACCCTATCGGTCACGAAAAGCCGGAGGACGGCGTTGCTGAGATTGCTATCGGTCTCGGAAAGTACATCGTTGACGGTGGTATGGGATTGAGATTCTCACCGCGTCATCCTGAAAGCGTTTTGCAGACCTCGGAATTGAATCTTGCGTCGCGAGACACTCAAACCCGAATGGATGCGCTTGACATGATGGGCATAAACAAAGATTTCAAGATTGATGACAGTTTCAATATTGTCAAGAAATCTATTCAGGACATTGCACCCTCCGGAGCATTGAAATTTATGGTTTCTACTTTTGACTGGAGAGACAATGTTCTGCGTGACAATGATTTTGGAGAAGGGCGCCGAGTGGCAACATTCAACAA
>JAIDQW010000098.1 GCA_029062075.1 Paramuribaculum sp. | reverse complement strand
ACAACGGACTGGCGGCACGCATCAAGGAGAAAACATTTGAGCTCGCGCGCATGAGATTTCCCTTCGCCAAGATATTCAGTATCACCACCTCACTGCCGGTGATGAAGCTGAACAGCCGCATGGGCTACCGCCCGGTAACATTTTCGGAGCTCACCGATGACGAGGAATTCTGGCAAGGCTGCCAGGGGTGCAAGAACTACGACATACTGCAGCGAAACAACCGCCGGATGTGCCTCTGCACAGGCATGCTGTATGACCCCGCCTCTCCGGTGGAAAAGCCTTCGGAATCCACCCCCTACAAAATGCTGATAAAAAATAAAATCAGTAAATTATTCCATCTCAAGAAATAATAAAAAACATACTATATGGAACAGAAAAAGAAAGTGCTCCTCGCCTTCAGCGGCGGACTCGATACATCTTTTGCCGTTAAATATCTCAGTGAGGATCTCGGCTACGAGGTTCACACAGCCATTGCCAATACCGGCGGCTTCTCAGATGAGGAACTCGCTGTTATCGCCGACAAGGCAAAACGCCTCGGAGCGGCTTCACACACCACTCTGGATGTGACCAAGGACTATTACGACAAGAGCATCAAGTACATGATTGCGGGCAATGTGCTCAGAAACGGCACATATCCTATCAGCGTGTCATCCGAGCGCATTTTCCAGGCTATCGCTACAATCGAACACGCCAAGAAAATCGGAGCGCATGCGGTTGCCCACGGTTCAACCGGCGCAGGTAACGACCAGGTGCGTTTTGACCTCACTTTCCAGATTCTCGCTCCTGAAATCGAAATCATCACCCCCACCCGCGATATGACCCTCACCCGCGAGTATGAAATCAACTATCTCAAGGAGCATGGCTACGAGGCTGACTTCAAGAAGATGGAATACTCAATCAACAAAGGGTTGTGGGGCACCAGCATCGGCGGCAAGGAAACCCTCAAGTCTGAGCAGACCCTGCCCGAAAGCGCATATCCCAGCCAGATTACCGCCACCGAGCCGGAGACACTCAAACTCACATTCACCCAGGGCGAACTCACCGGTGTGAACGGCAAGGAATATACCGACCGCATCGCAGCTATCCGCGCCGTGGAGGAAATCGGTGCCAAGTTCGGCATCGGCAGAGACATGCATATCGGTGACACCATTATCGGCATAAAAGGCAGAGTAGGTTTCGAGGCAGCCGCTCCAATTCTTATCATTGCAGCACACAAGATGCTCGAAAAGCATACCCTGACCAAATGGCAGCAGTACTGGAAGGATCAGGTAGGCACATGGTACGGAATGTTCCTGCATGAAGCACAGTATCTGGAACCTGTGATGAGAGACATGGAGGCCATGCTCGAATCATCGCAGAGAAATGTGACCGGTACTGTCGAAATTCTTCTTCGTCCCTACACCTACACTCTCGTTGGAGTAGATTCACCGTTTGACCTTATGAAGACCGACTTCGGCGAATATGGCGAAGTGAACAAAGCATGGAGCGCAGATGATGTGAAAGGATTTACCAAAATCCTCGGCAACCAGATGAAGATTTATCACAACGTTCAGAAACGCAACGGCAAAGCGGAATGAAAGTAGGAATAATAGGAGGAGCAGGTTACACTGCAGGAGAGCTGATTCGTCTGCTCATAAACCATCCTGATGTGGAGATAGCCTTTGTTCACTCCACCAGCAATGCCGGCAACCCGATAACCGCCGTGCACGGCGGACTGCTCGGCGAGACCGACCTCAAATTCAGCGACACCCATCCGTTGGAGGATATTGACGTGCTTTTTCTTTGCTCCGGACATGGTCAGAGCACCGCATTCTGGGCAGAAAATCCGCTGCCTGAACATCTCAAGGTGATTGATCTTGCCCAGGACTACCGCGACGAGTCAAACGGCTATGTGTATGGACTCCCCGAAGCTAACCGCACCGCGATAGAGGGCGCAAGGCTCATAGCCAATCCCGGCTGCTTTGCAACTGCAATTCAGCTCTCGCTGCTGCCACTCGCTGCCGCTGGGAAAATCAATTCTCCGGTACAGATAACAGGAATTACCGGTTCCACCGGTGCCGGTGTAAAACCCGGAAGCACAACCCATTTCAGCTGGAGAGCCGACAATCTCTCGGTTTATAAAGCCTTCAGCCACCAGCACCTTGCCGAAATCAGCCGTACTCTCTCCAAATTACAACCCGGCGAGCCGATAGAGCTGAACTTTGTGCCTGTTCGCGGCAATTTTGCCAGAGGAATCTTCGTTATGGCGTGGCTTGACTC
>JAIDQW010000097.1 GCA_029062075.1 Paramuribaculum sp. | reverse complement strand
CCCGGGCTTCGCCACACCCCTTCCCAGCCTTTTTACTGTCAGTCTCACGTTCTGCAATGATAAGCTGCTGAGCCTCTTCGGCTGTTATTTCAAGGGGTGAAATATCCTTCGGGATTGACACGAACTTGTTGTCGTGGCGAATGTATGGACCGAACCGTCCTATCGCAACGGTGATATCTTTCCCTTCAAATTCACCGAGATTTCTCGGAAGTTCAAACAATTTCAGTGCCTGCTCCAAGGTAATGTCGAAAACAGACTGGTCTTTTCTGAGGGAAGCGAACTGGGGCTTTTCTGTGTCAGTGCTTTCGCCAATCTGCACAACCGGTCCGAATCTGCCGATTTTCACGGAGACAGTGCGACCTGTAGCCGGATCTGTGCCGAGTACCCTTTCGCCAACCTTATGCTCGAAACGCATATCGTTTGCACGGGTTACTTCGGGGTGGAAAACATCATAGAAGTTTCCAATTTCCTTGTTCCAGTCAGCCTTACCATCGGCAATCATGTCAAATCTTGCCTCCACCGATGCTGTAAAGTTGAAGTCAAGGACATTGGGGAAGAATTCAGTAAGGAAATCGTTGACAATTGTTCCTGTGTCGGTAGGAATAAGTTTCCCTTTGTCAGCTCCGGTGGTTTCAGTTTTTGAAGAAGATATTATTTTGTTGTCTTTGAGTGTGAGAGTAACGAGTTTACGTTTCTCTCCGGGGCGGTCTCCCTTTTCAATATACTCTCTCTGCTGAATGGTGGAGATGGTAGGTGCGTATGTAGAAGGGCGTCCTATGCCGAGATCTTCCATTTTCTTGACCAATGAAGCTTCTGTGTAGCGGGGAGGATGCTGAGTGAAACGCTCCTGGGCTACAATGTCTCCGGGTGTCATTGTCTCTCCCTTCTTCAGTTCGGGGAGGATTGATGATTCCGCGCTCTCCTGAGCGTCATCAGTGCTTTCCAGATACACTTTTAGGAATCCGTCAAATTTAACAACCTCTCCAAAAGCATTAAATGTTTCCCGGTGTATTGATGAGGAAATTGCTACAGTGGTTTTTTCAAGAAGTGCATCCGCCATCTGAGATGCGATGGTACGTTTCCAGATAAGGGTATATAGTTTCTTTTCCTGGGCGGTGCCGTCAATGGTATGGCGGTTGATATATGTTGGGCGAATAGCTTCGTGAGCTTCCTGAGCACCTTTTGATGAGGTATGGTACTGACGACGCTTGTAATATTTCTCACCGATAGTGTCTTTAACTTCTGCTGCGATTGAATTGAGCGCAAGAGTGGAGAGATTCAGCGAGTCAGTACGCATATATGTAATGTGACCTGCTTCATAAAGTCTTTGCGCCACCATCATGGTCTGGCTGACAGTGAAGCCGAGTTTTCGTGACGCCTCCTGCTGCAGAGTGGAGGTAGTGAATGGGGGCGCGGGAGATTTTTTAAGAGGCTTGATTTCAATGTCAGATATTGTGAAAGTCTCGTTTTTGCAATCCTCCAGAAATTTCCGGGCAGCTTCTTCATCAGGCAGACGTTTGGATAGCTCCGCTTTTACCTGTGTGCCCTCCGGTGTTGTGAATACAGCAGAAACTCTGAAATATGGTGTTGAGTTGAACTCTTTGATTTCATTTTCTCTTTCAACTATAAGGCGCACGGCAACACTCTGCACTCTGCCGGCAGACAGTGCCGGCTTGATTTTTTTCCAGAGAACCGGTGAGAGTTCAAATCCGACAATACGGTCAAGAACCCTGCGTGCCTGCTGTGCATCAAC
>JAIDQW010000096.1 GCA_029062075.1 Paramuribaculum sp. | reverse complement strand
GTGGTCCCACTTGGGCTTGAACCAAGGACTCCCTGATTATGAGTCAGGTGCTCTAACCAACTGAGCTATAGGACCGGCTCTCTTTTCAAAGAGAAACCCCACGACCTGCGTAGGCGGGGGTTGTTTTGTGGCGGGAGCAGGACTCGAACCTGCGACCTTTGGGTTATGAGCCCAACGAGCTACCACTGCTCCATCCCGCGATGTTTTGTGAGTGCAAAGGTAGGCATTTTTATTTACATAGCAACAGGTATGGCATATTTTTTGTGTTAAATTTTGCTATAAAGCTATGCTTTTATCGGCATGATTAGTTGCCCAACCAAGCTAATATGCTAATTTTGCACAGAATACAACAGTTCAAATATGAAGTCATCAATATTTTTTGCACCTATGGCAATTTTGTCTTTGTTGGGTAGCTCTTGCGCAGGCAATAAGTCGCTCCAGTATCCGGACGCTCCTAAAGATGAGGCGGTATCCGATGAGTATTTCGGAATCAGTGTGGCAGACCCTTATCGCCCTCTTGAGGATGACACCTGTGAAGCGACTCTTGAATGGGTAAAGGCTGAAAATGCTCTCACTCAGAATTATCTTGGTAAAATCAAATTCAGAGATAAGATTCGCGCCAGACTCACAGAGCTTAATAACTATACCAAGAGTGGCATTCCCTCAAAGGAAAAGGATGGCAAATATTACTTTTATGAAAATGACGGTTTGCAGAACCAGAGTGTATTATACCGATCAGATTCTATTGGAGGGGAGAAAGAAGTATTTCTTGACCCAAACACCCTGTCAGACAACGGAACAGTAGCCTTAACTGGTGTTTTCCCGTCAAATGACGGCAAATACACCGCCTACAGCGTGTCAAGAAACGGTTCTGACTGGACTGAAATCTATGTGATGGACACCGAAACCAAAGAGTTGCTGCCTGATCACATCGAGTGGGCTAAGTTCACAGGAGCCGAATGGGCGGGCGATGGCTTTTACTACAGTGCCTACCCGCGCCCGGATGCTGGAAAAGAGTTCAGCAACGCCAATGAGAATCATCAGATTTACTACCACAAGCTCGGAACGCCCCAGAGCGAAGATATTGTAGCTTTTGAAGACAAAGCCAATCCGCTGCATTTCCACACAGCATACGTGCCGGACAGCGAAGACTATCTTTTCGTTATCGGGGCCGGTGAGGGCAACGGTTCATCTGTAATGGTAAAAAGTCTCAAGGGCAATGGCGACTGGAAGATTATGGAGCCGAGTCAGGACTATGAAATAAATATCGTGGATGTGGTTGACGGCACAGTTTATTTCACAACCAATATAGATGCTCCGAGAGGCAGGCTCATGAGCGCGCCTATATCTAACCCGGTACGCTCTTTTTGGAAAGAACTTATTCCAGAGAGCCAAGGAGTACTGAAAAATATGCAATTCAGTGGTGACAAGATGCTTGTTACTTATGAAAAAGATGCATCCGACCATGTATATCTTTTTGACAAAAATGGCAAGCAGCTCTCTGAGATAAAGCTGCCCACCTATGGAAGTGTAGCCCTGTCATCGTCAAAGAAGAGCGATGAAATATTCTACTCATTCTCATCTTTCACTTACCCAGCCGCAATATACTCATATAATAAGGAGAGCGGAGAATCGAAACTCGTTAATGAGCCAAATGTCAATGGTCTTGACATGGATGACTATGTGACCGAGCAGGTCTTCTATCCAAGTACCGATGGAACAAAAGTGCCTATGTTCCTAACTTACAAAAAGGGACTTAAGAGAGACGGCAAGAACCCGGTCTATCTTTACGGCTACGGTGGCTTCAACATTTCGCTTACCCCTGGATTCTCACCCAACCGAATTCTCTGGCTTGAAAACGGCGGTATTTATGCGCAGACAAATCTCCGCGGAGGCTCCGAGTACGGAGAAGAGTGGCATCAGGCTGGAACCAAAATGAATAAACTCAATGTGTTTAACGACTTCATCTCTGCTGCCGAATATCTCATCAGGGAAAACTGGACCAATCCAGATTTGATAACCATCGAAGGAGGTAGCAACGGAGGACTTCTCGTAGGTGCTACTGTTAATATTCGCCCCGACCTTTTCAAGGTTGCGATACCCAGAGTGGGAGTAATGGATATGATGCGTTACCATCTCTTCACTATCGGCTGGAACTGGGCAAGTGACTATGGCACAAGTGCCGACTCCAAGGAGATGGCTGAGTACCTGTTGAACTATTCTCCCATCCACAATATCAAGAACGATGGCACTCCTTATCCGGCAATAATGGTTATAACGGCAGACCATGATGACAGAGTGGTTCCCGCACACTCCTTCAAGTATGCAGCAACTCTGCAAGCAGCTGATACCGGTAACGCACCTAAGCTCATACGCATAGATTCCAATGCCGGTCACGGTGCCGGAAAACCACTGGCAAAGGTGGTTGACGAATACACCGATATCTATTCATTCATCTATCATAACCTCGGCATTGATCCCACTGAAAAATAAAAATATAGCTGTGATAATCGGGATGCTTTTCAGTTGCACGGCTTGTTTTACCGGAGTTGAGAGCACACCGAAAATCAGTGCTGACAGCATTGAAAAAACGCTTCCCGCCAATATTGGGGAACTGCAATTTCTCAGCGATATCTCCGGTGAAAGCCCAAGTCACTGGAAACCGGGAAAACAGTTTCATGTAACTGACTCAAGAATCGGAATAATATTTAACCCCGGTGCGCCGGAGTTGAAATCCGGCGACATTATCAGCTATAAAGAAATGCATCAGACCACATCTCTGACCGGAGAGCCAATGGTGGAACTGTTATTCGAAGACTCGCTGTCAAACGAAATGATTTACCGGATAGACTCCTCGGAAGATGCGCTCAAGCAACGCCCTGATATCGAAATACCCTTTACCGTAGAGCACAGTATCATTGATTCCGTAAAATCGAGGATGGAGAATAAGACATTCTATATTCTCACACCGGTATGGTACGACATGAGAGAGCAGTCCTTCACCGGACGCAAATATGTTCCTGTAAAAGTGCTTGAAGTAACGCCCGGCAACTCTGTTTATCCGGTTAAACTTAAACTTTCGGATGAGAATGGAAAGCCATTTGTAATGTTCTTGTCCGTGGGTAGCAACGGTAAGGCTCCAAGAGGGTTCCACAAACTGTTTTCCCTCACAGACCCGCGACTGAAATATCCGCTGATAAAGGACAATGTGTGGC
>JAIDQW010000095.1 GCA_029062075.1 Paramuribaculum sp. | reverse complement strand
TTGTAATCGTGTTTGAAATAATCAAACAGTTGCTTTAGAAACAAATATTTTATTGATGAAGAAAATATACAGCATTTTATTAGCAGTTGCACTCAGTAGCGGTGCGGTCGGAGCGGTGACTCCTTTATGGTTACGCGATGTGAAAATATCTCCGGATGGTAAGGAGATTGCCTTTACTTATAAGGGAGATATATGGAAAGTACCTGTTCAGGGGGGTACAGCTGTGCGCCTGACATCACAGCCGAGCTACGAAAGTGAGCCGGTATGGAGTCCGGATGGCAAGCAAATAGCCTTTGCGAGTGACAGAGCAGGTGGGTCTGATATATATATAATGAGTAGTAATGGAGGTTCTGCAAAAAGACTTACAACAAATTCGGCAGCAGAAACTCCGGAAGCGATTACGCCGGATGGAAAATTTGTACTCTTCAGCGCAAATATTCAGGATCCAGCTTCAAGCGCGCTATTTCCGTACCGATCAATGACAGAGCTATACCGCGTGCCGGTGGAAGGTGGAAGAGTAACACAGGTTCTCGGTACTCCTGCTGTGCAGATGTCTTTTTTGCCAGATGGCTCATCCTTCATATATGAAGATGTGAAAGGTTCGGAAGATATATGGCGAAAACATCACACATCCTCAGTGACACGCGATATATGGAAATATGATGCAAAGACAGGAAAGCACACAAACTTGACAAAGCGTGGTGGAGAGGATAGAAATCCGGTAGTCAGCAAAGATGGCTCAACTATTTATTTTCTAAGTGAAAGAAACGGCGGTTCTTTCAATATCTATTCAATGCCGGTAAATAATCCGGAAAAACTCACTCAAATTACAGATTTCAAGACACATCCTGTGCGTTTCCTATCGCAGGGGAGTGACGGCACTTTTGCATTTACATACAATGGTGAGATATATACCAAAAAAGGAGATTCAGCTCCAGTAAAAGTAAAAATCAATCTTGATTCAGACGAAGAAGAACTTCCTGTAAAGCTTAACGTGTCATCCATGCCTTCCGCAACTGTAAGCCCTGATGGAAGTCAGGTTGCGTTTGTGAATCGCGGAGAAGTATTTGTAACATCAACCCAGCACCAGTCAACCAAGCAGATTACAAATACACCCGAGGGTGAAAGCAATGTGGCATGGGCGCCGGATAACCGTACTCTTTATTATACCTCAGAACGTGACGGTCATTTCAATATATATAAAGCCACTATAAGTAGAAAAGATGATCCGAATTTTTCTAATGCAACGGTAATTGAGGAAACACCAGTATTCAGTACAAAGGACGGTATTGACCGCACATATCCCTCTATTTCACCAGACGGAAAGAAAATGACATTTGTTCAGGACCGAACCAAACTTATGGTTATGGATCTTGATTCAAAGAAGGTGCGTCAGCTCACTGATGGCTCAACCATAGCTTCACGCACCAAAGGTTTCCCTTCACAGTGGAGTCCCGACGGGAAGTGGATTCTTATTGAAGCCACCGATCTTCGCCATCAGCCTTATGGCGACATAGCCATTATAAATGTGGAAACAGGCAAAATGACCTATATCACCAAGACCGGATACTTTGACGAGAATCCCCGATGGGCTATGGATGGCAACGCTATTATTTTTGTAAGCGAAAGATATGGAATGCGCAATCACGCTTCATGGGGCTCCATGAGCGATGTTATGGTGACATTCCTGAATCAGGACGCTTACGACCGATTCCGCCTGAATGAGGAGGATTACGCTCTTCTCAAAGAGGTTGAAAAAGCTCAGAAAAAAGAGAAAAACAATAAGAAAACAGAAGGAGATAAAGACAAGAAAGGCGATGCCGAGAAGCAGGAAAAGGAATCGAAGGATATAAAAGTTGAACTTGAAGGACTAGCTGAACGCACGATCAGATTAACTCCTAATTCATCAAATCTTGCTGATGCGTATCTTACACCTGACGGTGAAACCCTTTACTATCTCAGCTCTTTTGAAAAAGGATATGATTTGTGGAAGGTTAAACCACGCACAGGTGATGTTAAGCTTGTCAGCAAACTTTCCGGAGCAAGAGGTATTGACACAGACAAGGATGGAAATCTATATCTTGTTGGCAGCACTGTGCGTAAGTTTGATCCTAAAACAGAGAAAACCACCAATATCAGTGCTTCAGCAAAAATGAAAGTTGACGGTGCTGCAGAGCGTGAGTACATGCTCCGCCATGTGTATAATGAAGAGCGTGAACGCTTCTTCAGAAAGGACATGAACGGAGCGGACTGGACAGCACTATACAATAATTATAAGAAGTTCCTACCACACATAAATAACAATTATGATTTTGCAGAGTTACTCAGCGAACTTCTCGGCTAACTGAATGTCAGCCATACCGGCGGTAGATATTATGGTCCCGGTGCTTCAGATGCAACAGCATCTCTTGGCTTGCTATATGACTGGAATTTTGAAGGAGACGGACTGAAGGTGAGCGAGGTAATTGCCGGCGGACCGTTCGACCGTGCCTCATCAAAAGTAAAAGCAGGTTCGGTAGTGAAGGCTGTAAATGGGGTCAAGATTGACAAGGATACTGATTATACTGAGATTTTCAATAATCTTTCCGGTAAGAAAACCCTTATATCATTTTCGGCTCCCGGTCAGGAAAACTGGGAGGAAGTCATTCTGCCTATTTCAGCAGGGGCATTAAACGACCTTCTCTATAACAGATGGGTTAAGTCGCGCGAAGAAGAGGTTGACAG
>JAIDQW010000094.1 GCA_029062075.1 Paramuribaculum sp. | reverse complement strand
TGGTAAGCTACCGCGACAATTTTTTTGCCGCACTCAACAGCGCGGTTTTCTCCGACGGCTCATTCGTGTATATCCCCAAAGGAGTGAGATGCCCTATGGAGCTCTCCACATATTTCAGGATAAATGCCGGAGGCACAGGGCAGTTCGAGCGCACCCTGATTGTGGCGGATGATGACTCATACGTCAGCTACCTCGAAGGCTGTACAGCTCCCATGCGTGATGAAAACCAGCTCCATGCCGCAATTGTGGAGATTGTTGTGGAGGACAGGGCGGAGGTCAAATATTCCACCGTGCAAAACTGGTATGCCGGCGATAAGAACGGCAAAGGCGGTATCTACAATTTCGTGACCAAGCGCGGGCTCTGCAGAGGGTTCCGCTCAAAGCTCTCATGGACGCAGGTGGAAACCGGCTCGGCTATTACATGGAAATATCCCGGATGTATTCTCGCAGGAGACGAGAGTGTGGGAGAGTTTTATTCGGTTGCCGTGACAAACAATTACCAGCAGGCGGACACCGGAACAAAGATGATTCATGTGGGCAGCAATACCAGAAGCACAATTGTAAGCAAGGGCATTTCAGCAGGTCACAGTCAGAACTCATACAGAGGACTGGTTAAAGTGGCTCCTAAAGCTCAGGGATGCAGAAACTACACCCAGTGCGACAGTCTGCTGCTCAGTTCCACCTGCGGTGCGCATACTTTCCCCTATATAGATGTGGCGAATGACTCAGCCGTTGTGGAGCACGAGGCTACCACCTCTAAAATCAGCGAGGACCAGCTCTTTTACTGCAACCAGCGCGGAATTCCCACCGAGGAGGCTGTGGGGCTGATTGTCAACGGCTATGCGAGAGAGGTGATGAACAAGCTGCCTATGGAATTTGCTGTTGAAGCACAGAAACTGCTTCAGATTTCGCTTGAAGGAAGTGTAGGATAATAATTAGAACAAGATATATGGAACAAGACATACTGCTGCGGGTAGAGAACCTCAAGGCATCTATTGAAGGCAAGGAAATTCTTAAAGGTATAAATCTTACCGTGCACCCCGGAGAGGTACATGCCATTATGGGACCAAACGGCTCCGGAAAGAGCACTCTGAGCGAAGTGCTCGCCGGAAATCCCGCATTTACCGTTGATGGCGGCAAGGTGGATTTTCACGGAGTGGATCTTCTTGCACTTTCTCCCGAGGACCGCTCGCACGAAGGACTTTTTCTTTCATTCCAGTACCCCGTGGAGATTCCCGGAGTGTCTATGGTCAACTTTATGAGAGCGGCGCTGAATGCAAAGCGCAAATATTTCAACGAGGAGCCGCTCAGCGCAACCGAATTTCTGAAACTGATGCGTCAGAAAAGAGAGATTGTGGAGCTTGACAACAAACTCGCCTCACGCTCGGTCAATGAAGGTTTTTCAGGCGGTGAGAAAAAGAGAAACGAGATTTTCCAGATGGCTATGCTGGAGCCGCGCCTGAGCATTCTTGACGAAACCGATTCAGGGCTCGATATAGATGCGCTCCGAATTGTTGCGGGCGGTGTGAACACTCTCAAAACCACCAGAAATGCAACAATTGTGATAACCCACTATCAGCGTCTCCTCGACTACATAAAGCCGGATTTCGTTCATGTGCTCTACAAAGGCAGGATTGTGAAAACAGGCGGACCCGAACTCGCTCTCGTTCTGGAAGAGAAGGGCTACGACTGGATTAAAGAAGAAGTAGATAATAAGTGATGGGAAGCATAGACC
>JAIDQW010000093.1 GCA_029062075.1 Paramuribaculum sp. | reverse complement strand
CCTTATTACCCTTATAGACAAGTTTACCATCAGACCAGTTATCTTCACCTGTAATCTGGTACTGGTCAAGATATGCATAGTTGTTACCAATGCCATCGTTACCCTGCTGACCAAAAGATGCACGGAGTTTCAACTGGTTAAGCCATGATGTCTGGTCTTTCAGGAATGACTCGTTAGCGATATTCCATGCTGCTGATATTGACCAGAAGTTACCCCAACGGTTATCCGGATGGAAACGAGAAGATGCATCACGACGATAGCTTACGCTACCGAAATAAGTTTCATTGTAATCATAGTTTACACGACCGAAGAAACCACGAGTTGCATACTCACCATATGAACCATAACCTTTACGCTGATTATTTGCAAGTGTATTGTTTACAGTCCAGTTGGTTGGGTTATAGAGACCACTACCAATTGCATAGACATATTCGTCATGCTGCTCGTAGCTTTCATAACCGAGAAGAATATCAATTGTATGAAGTTCATTGAAAGTCTTGTTATAATTGATAAGTCCCTGAAGGTTAAGAGCACTGATTCGTTCTGACTGCTGGAGTGACTGACCTCCCATCTCTGCGAACTGACCGTAGAGCGGATTTGACACCATATTATAACGGGTATTGTCGATAGTTGTACCAACTGTTCCTGTGATTGTAAGACCTTTAACGGGATTCAGTTGAGCGTACCACTTACCGTTGAACAAGTCTGTCAGATAGCGTTCTCTATCATATACAAGCTGACCGGCAGGGTTTGCCATGGGGAAGAACTGACGAGAATATGCAGTTGACTTACCATCACCATAATCATATATATTATGACCATATTCTTTATTGAAAGCAATTGTGCCGTCGGCATTACGTACATAAATAGGATAAACCGGAGCAATTGTATTTGCAATCATGAACGCGTTACCAGAAGATGCGGTTGAAGTCTGTTCATCAGGATACTGAGACTTAGAGTAAGCGTAGCTGATATTTGCACCAACTTTCAACCATTTTGTCACATTGTAATCAACATTCAAACGAGTTGAAATACGATTGAAGCTTGAGTTATCAATAACGCCCTCATCTTCAAGATAGTTTGCAGAGAGATAATAGTTGAATTTTTCAGATGCGCCTGAAATACCAACATTATATTCCTGGCGGAGTCCGTTACGGAAAGAAACATCAGCCCAATCATCGGGAGTGAAATAGTTCACACCATTTGAATAACCGAGAGTTGCATTGGGGTTGATTTTACCATTTGGCATAATCAGATCTTCGCCGTCAGGGGTTGTAAATACGCGATAACCGATTGCTTTGAACAACTGGCTGTTACCATAAGCATGAGCTGCAGAGGGAGTATAACCGAGATTATATATCGCTGCATTACGCTGCGCAGCATATGTGAGTTCCATATACTCTGCGGGAGAAGAAATCACATCATAGTTAGTAACCTGACGTGAATTTGCGCCCCACTTCATATCAAGAGTAACATTAGTCTTACCCTGCTTACCACTCTTTGTGGTGATGAGGATGACACCGTTGGCACCGCGGGCACCATAAAGAGCTGCAGCGGCAGCATCTTTTAGCACAGTCATCTGATCAATATCAGAGGGGTTAATACTTGAAATATCACCATCATAAGGAATACCGTCAAGCACATAGAGAGGATTCATTGATGCGTTGATTGATCCGACACCACGAATACGAACAGTTGAAGATGTTCCAGGCTGACCATTAGAGCTAAGTGTCTGTACACCTGCAACAACACCACTCAAAGCGTTTGTAACATTTGAAACAAGACGATCCTCAATTACCGATGCATCCACAACTGAAGCCGCACCGGTATATGCAGATTTCTTTGCTGTACCGTAAGCAACGACCATAACCTCATCAAGAGTATTGTCTGTGCTTACCATTTTAACCATAAGAGGAGCATCTGTAATTTCCACCTCGAGAGTGTGCATACCAACGTAAGTAAATCTGAGTTTCTTAACATTGGCGTTCACTTTAATAGTGAAATCACCCTCCTCATTGGTAGAGGTGCCCATGCCGCCGCCTACGGGGAGGACGCTTACACCTGCCAGAGGCTCGTCATCGTCTGCTGAAACGACCTTACCGGTTACGGTACGCGTCTGCGCTGATGCAATCGCGAACGTAGCCACGGTCAATAGCAATAATAAAAACTTTTTCATACTAAAAAATAATTAGACATATAGTGAATTACTTCTATTCGCTTTTTCTGTCCGGCTGAGGGGCTTATATCAAGCGCCTTTCACCGCCATATTTCATACTGTGTCAACGGGTTTTCCAACCCTATTAAGCCGCAAAGTTATCAATATTTTTTTGCATAACTATAAAATTCTATAATATTTTTAGACTTTAACACAATTTTCCCGGGCAAAATAATCATAAAATATTAGTAACTACACACTTATGCGATTAAATATTTTTAATACTGTCAAAGTGTTAAAATTAAAATGTTAAAAGCCTACCCTCCTCACGCGCGCGTATTATAAATAGGTGTAAGCCTCATCCCCGCTATTTCACAATACTCATTATTCTGTGCAAATATTTGGTTATTTGATAGTTTAGCCGTTATTTTTGCAAATTCTTAACCTCAAAATGTTAAGGTAGTGGATTTTATAAAAAACTCTGACATGACACAATTCAAATTCCCCCTGCGCTCACAGGCAAGCACTGCCGGAAGGCGTATGGCTGGAGCAAGGGCACTCTGGAGAGCCAACGGCATGAAAGATGACCAGATTGGCAAGCCTATCATTGCCATCGTTAACTCATTCACACAGTTTGTGCCGGGACACACTCATCTCCACGAAATCGGGCAGACTGTCAAGGAGGAGATTGAAAAGCTCGGATGCTTCGCTGCGGAGTTCAACACCATAGCCATTGACGACGGTATTGCAATGGGTCACGACGGTATGCTCTATTCGCTACCCTCGCGAGACCTCATCGCCGACTCAGTGGAGTACATGGTCAACGCCCACAAGGCTGACGCCATGGTGTGCATTTCCAACTGCGACAAAGTCACCCCGGGTATGCTCATGGCTGCTATGCGGCTAAATATCCCCGCAATTTTTGTGAGCGGCGGACCGATGGAGGCGGGTAAGTTAGGCGACAGGCATCTTGACCTCATCGACATTATGGTGGATGCCGCAGACTCTTCGGTGAGCGATCAGCAGGTGGAGCTGCTCGAGAAGCACGGTTGCCCAACATGCGGCTCCTGCTCCGGAATGTTCACCGCCAACTCCATGAATTCGCTGAACGAGGCTATCGGACTTGCTCTGCCGGGAAACGGCACTGTGGTGGCTACCCACATCAACCGCCTCGCCCTCTTCCGCAAGGCTGCGAAGCAGATTGTGGAAAACACCTATAAATATTACCGCGATGGCGACACTTCGGTGCTCCCCCGCTCTATCGCAACCCGTCAGGCAATGCTGAACGCCATGACCCTTGACATTGCAATGGGAGGAAGCACCAACACCGTGCTTCACCTTCTCGCTATTGCAAACGAGGGGGGAGTTGATTTCACCATGGCGGACATCGACGCACTGAGCCGGCACACTCCGGTGCTCTGCAAAGTGGCACCCAACTCCCATTACCACATTCAGGATGTGAACCGCGCCGGCGGAATCATCTCCATAATGAAGATTCTCGCCGACAATAATCTCATCGACACCTCGGTGAATCGTGTGGATGGCTTGACACTCGCCGAGGCGATTGACAAATGGGCTGTCGGCGGCAAAAATTACACCGACGAGGCGGACGAGCTGTGGCGAAGCGCACCGGGAGAGAAACCCACCACTAAGATGGCTTCGCAGATGACATATTACGGGTCGCTTGACACCGACCGCAAGGCAGGATGTATCCGCGATTTTGAGCACGCTTACGTCAAGGACGGCGGACTCGCTGTTCTCAGGGGGAACATTGCACTTGACGGTTGCGTTGTAAAGACAGCCGGAGTGGATGAAAGCATCTTCCGATTCAGCGGTCCGGCGAAAGTGTTCACCTCGCAGGAGGATGCCGTAGATGGAATACTGCGCGACAAAGTCAAGGCGGGCGATGTGGTTGTCATCACCTACGAGGGTCCGAAGGGTGGTCCCGGAATGCAGGAGATGCTCTACCCCACGAGCTACATCAAGAGCAAGCACCTCGGCAAGGAGTGCGCGCTGATTACCGACGGACGTTTCAGCGGCGGCACATCCGGTCTCTCAATCGGTCACATCTCGCCTGAGGCGGCAGCCGGAGGAGCCATCGGGCTGGTGCGTGATGGTGATATAATCGACATCGACATACCCGCGCGCTCGATAAACGTGCGCCTTACACCGGAGCAGCTTGACGACAGACGCCGTCAGGAGCTCGAAAGAGGCAGCGAGGCTTTCACACCCGCCGGCCGCGACCGCATTATCAGCAAGGCACTCCGTGCATACGCTACTGGGGTGACAAGTGCCGACAAAGGCGGAGTGAGACTCTAATTAACTAAAAAAACATCTTACAATATATGAGCGAAAAGATTTCCGGAGCGGAAGCAATTATTAGAGGACTGGTTGCTGAAGGGGTGGACAGAGTGTTCGGCTATCCCGGTGGAGCTATCATCCCCGTTTACGACAAGCTGTACGACCACACTGATGAGATCACCCACATCCTCACCCGCCATGAGCAGGGTGCCATTCACGCCGCACAGGGCTACGCCAGGGTGAGCGGAAGAACAGGCGTGGTGATCGTTACCTCCGGTCCGGCGGCTACAAATGTCATCACCGGGCTCAGCGATGCCATGATGGACAGCACTCCGCTCGTGGTTATAACCGGGCAGATCTCTGCCGACCTCCTCGGCAGTGATGCTTTCCAGGAAACCGACGTGGTGGGCATCACCCAGCCTATCACCAAGTGGGCTTACCAGATCAGAAATGCCGAAGAGGTGGAATCGGCACTCGCAAGAGCTTTCTACATCGCCAATTCGGGACGACCCGGACCGGTGGTGCTCGACTTTGCCAAGAATGCCCAGAATCAGATGATCGAATGGCACCCCTACAGGAAGTGCAATTTCATTCGCTCCTACAATCCCTCGCCGGATATACCCGAGGCTGACCTGCGCCGCGCTGCCGACCTGATAAACGCAGCAAAGCGACCCCTCATAATTGCCGGACACGGGGTGATGATTTCCGGAGCGGAGGATGCTCTGCGCGCACTCGCCGAGAAGGGGGATATCCCGGTTGGCTCCACGCTCCTCGGACTCTCAAGCCTCAACTCCGATCATCCACTGTTCAAGGGCATGGTGGGAATGCACGGTAATATCGGACCGAATTTCAACACCAACCGCGCGGATGTGCTCGTGTGCATCGGCATGCGCTTCGACGACCGCGTCACAGGCGAGCCGGACAAGTATGCGCCGCAGGCTAAAATCATCCATATAGACATCGACCCGTCGGAGTTCAACAAAAACATAAAGGCTTACGCCACTATCCACGGCGATGCCCGCAAGACGCTCGAAGGACTCCTGCCTATGGTGCGCGAAAACAAGCACACCCGGTGGATAAAATCTTTTGACGAGGCTAACGCCGTTGAGCGGGAAAAGGTCATCAAGGATGCCGTTTCCGGTTCCGACCCCCTCGCGCCGCCGCACATGGGCGAGGTTGCTCTGGCTGTGTCACTCGCTGCCGGACCGGACCCGGTACTGGTCACCGATGTGGGACTAAACCAGATGCTCTCGGCAAGATATTTCAGATATTCGGCACCAAAAAGCATCATCACCAGCGGAGGACTCGGCACTATGGGCTTCGGACTCCCTGCGGCTATAGGTGCCAGGATGGGGGCACCGGAAAGAACGGTGTGTTACTTTGCAGGAGACGGCGGATTCCAGATGACCATTCAGGAGCTCGGCACTATCATGCAGTACTCCACTCCGGTGAAAATGATTGTGCTCAATAATGATTTTCTCGGAAACGTGCGCCAGTGGCAGGCGTTGTTCTACAACAACCGCTTCAGCCAGACACCCATGATTAACCCCGATTTCAATACTATCGCTGACGCTTACCGAATTGCCAACGAGCGTGTTGACTGCCGCGAGCAGCTCGCCCCGGCTATCGCGCGGATGATGGAGCACCCGGGAGCATTCCTGCTCAATGTGCGCATCGACGAGTGCGACATGGTCTTCCCCATGACTCCAAACGGCTGCGCTGTCGATCACATTATTCTGAACCAGGATAACGAAATCTTTACAATGAATGACGATGGACAACAATAATACACTCTTCACCATAGCGGTTTTCGCCGAAAACCATGTCGGACTGCTCAATCAGCTGTCTATCATTTTCACCCGTCGTTGTCTCAACATCGAGAGCGTATCGGCGAGCCAGTGCTCTATCCCGGGAGTACACAAAATCACTATCACCTGCTATAGCAACCGAACCATCATGGAGAAGGTCATCAGCCAGATAGAGAAGCGCATCGATGTCATAAAGGCGTTTCTTTACACCGACTCGGAGATTGTCTATCAGGAGGTTGCGCTATACAAGGTGCCTACCGCCCGACTCCTCGATGAGGAGCATCTGGAGGAGATTATCCGCCGTCACAACGCCAGGATTCTTGAAATAACCCGCGACAACACTATCATTGAAAAGACCGGGCACTACGATGAGACCCAGGCACTCTTTGAAGAGCTTATCCGCTACGACATCCGCCAGTTTGTCCGCAGCGGTAGAGTTACCATAACCAAGAGCCCGCACGAACTTGTTGACCGTTTCCTCACCGACCAGGAGGAGAGAAAAAGAAGAATTCACGACTGATGAGCGAATACACCGTCACTTTCAATCTCACTGCCGCCGGATGCAACGCGCAGATGCAGCTCCCGCTGCAGTCGCTCGTCAGAGATATCATCGATGCGGCTACCCTCCATGCCAATTCACTCGGGTTTGGCTACGCACGTCTCATTGAAGATGGCAACGCTTGGGTGCTCAGCCGCCTCTCCATGCAAATCAGCCGATTCCCCACGGTTGGGGAATCATACTCCCTCACAACATGGATCGAGGGCTTCAACCGCCATTTCTCGGAGCGTAATTTTGAAATTATAGATGCTGCCGGAACCACAATCGGCTATGCGAGAACCATTTGGGTAGCTATAAACATCGCCACCCGCCGTCCGGCTGACCTGTCAGCTCTCACAGGGCTGAGTGGTTCGGTGTCGCAGCGTCCTTGCCCTATCCCCCGTCAGGGCAAGATCAAGCTGCCGGAGAGTTTCCCGAATACCACCGATTACACCGTCTGTGTCAGTGACATAGACTCCAACCGCCACCTCACCACTGCCAGATATGTGGAGCTGGTGGTCAACACCCTCTCGCTTGAGACATGCGACCGGAACCAAATCACTGAATTTGAAATCTCATTCATGCATGAGTGTCACTTTGGCGAGACACTGACCATTTCATCGCTTTTCAGCGATAATACTCTCGTTGCCGTGATAGCCGATGCGCAGGGTATTCCGTGCTGCAACGCCAAAATCACCCTCTCCCCTGTCAATTTATAAGAAAAAAGCATATCTTTGCAATAATCTAAAACCTAAAAACTCAATATATGGCTAAATTAAACTTTGGCGGCGTGGAAGAAACAGTTATCACCCGCGATGAATTCCCCCTCGAAAAAGCAAGAGAAATACTCAAAGATGAAACTATAGCTGTGATTGGCTACGGCGTCCAGGGTCCCGGTCAGAGCATGAACCTCCGCGACAACGGATTCAATGTTATCGTCGGACAGCGTGCCGGCAAGACCTACGACAAAGCTGTTGCCGACGGTTGGGTGCCGGGACAGACCCTCTTCTCTATCGAGGAGGCTTGTGAAAAAGCTACTATTATAATGTGTCTCCTCAGCGATGCTGCCGTAATGTCGGTCTGGGACACTATCAAGAGCCGCCTCACCCCAGGCAAGGCACTCTATTTCTCTCACGGCTTCGCCATCACATGGAGCGACCGCACCGGCGTTGTTCCCCCCAAGGATGTCGATGTAATAATGGTAGCCCCCAAAGGCTCAGGCACTTCGCTCCGAACAATGTTCCTCGAAGGTCGCGGGCTCAACTCCAGTTTCGCTATCTATCAGGACTACACCGGCAGGGCGCTTGAGCGCACCATAGCCCTCGGCATTGGCATCGGCTCCGGCTACCTCTTTGAAACCACATTCCAGCGCGAGGCTACTTCCGACCTCACCGGCGAGCGCGGTTCGCTAATGGGAGCTATTCAGGGACTCCTCCTCGCCCAGTACGAAGTGCTCCGCGAAAACGGTCACACCCCCTCCGAAGCTTTCAACGAAACCGTTGAGGAGCTCACACAGTCACTCATGCCGCTCTTCGCCGCTAAGGGTATGGACTGGATGTATGCAAACTGCTCTACCACAGCCCAGAGAGGTGCGCTCGACTGGATGACACCCTTCCACGACGCTATCAAACCGGTGGTGCAGAAGCTGTATGAAAGCGTCAAGTCCGGCAACGAAGCACAGATCTCTATCGACTCCAACTCGCAGCCCGACTACCGCGAAAAGCTCGAAAAAGAGCTCCGAGACCTCCGCGAAAGCGAGATGTGGCAGACAGCCGTCACCGTCCGCAAGCTCCGCCCCGAAAACAACTGACACACCAACCCCATATCCCAC
>JAIDQW010000092.1 GCA_029062075.1 Paramuribaculum sp. | reverse complement strand
GACCATCACAGTGAGGCGGCACTCAAACACCTCCTGCTCCGTGTCAATATGCAGCGACCTGATGTCGATATTCAGCTGGTTTGAAATCATCTGGGTAAGCTCCTGAAGGATGCCGTGGCGGTCAACGCCCTCAATATGGATTTCGGCGAGGAATTTTCTGTTGACCTCCTCCCACTTGGTGCTTAGGATACGGGTGCCGTGGGCGGCTTTGAGCACCTGGGCGCGAGGGCATGTGAGAGTGTGCACTTCAACCTGCCCGAGGTCATTGATAAATCCCATCACATCGTCTCCCGGAATTGGGCGGCAGCAATCCGCAAACACAAAATTGCGCTCAGTGTCGGTGCACCTGAGAGTATATGTTTTTTTCTTGTTTATCTCTTTTGGAGTGATGAGCTTTACCGCGCTCTCTTTCTTGGATGTCTTTCCTATTCTGAAAATTTTTGACAGGAGAGATTTTTCTGTTTTAGGTGATTCCTTCACCACATATCCGTCAAGGGTAAGCTCTCCAGCTCCGAGTCTGTAAAGCAGCTCCTCCTTGTTTTTGACGTGGTAGAAAGCGGTCATCTTGGTGATGATCTCGTTTGTGGGCTGTACCTCAGCCTCTTTGAGGAAATTGTCAAAAATCTCCTTTCCTTTTTCGATTATCGGCTGCTGCTCTTTGCGTAGTGCCGCTCTTAGGCGGGTTCGCGCTTTAGCTGTTGCGAGAAACGACAGCCACTCCTCCTTAGGTTTCTGGCTCTGAGATGTGAGCACTTCCACCTGGTCGCCACTCTGAAGCTTGTGGCTCAGGGGCACGAGCTTGTGATTGACCTTGCCTGCAATACATTTGGTGCCTATCTGAGAGTGCAGCTCGAAAGCCACATCAAGCACTGTTGCATGGTTTGGCAGGGTAATGAGCTCTCCCTTCGGTGTAAACACCACTATCTCTGATGCGAAGAGGTTGAGTTTCAGGGTGTCAAGGAAGTCTATGGCGTTAGGATTGGGGTCTTCGAGAATATCTTTGATGGTGCGCAGCCACACATTGAGCTCGCTCTCCTCATCGCTTTCCCCGATTTTGTACTTCCAGTGGGCTGCAAATCCTTTTTCAGCAATCTCATCCATTCTGCGGGAACGTATCTGCACCTCGATCCAGTTGCCGTCCGGACCCATAACGGTGAGATGCAGAGCCTGATAGCCATTAGCTTTCGGCACCGAAATCCAATCGCGGGTGCGGTCAGGATGCAGGCGGTACAGGTCGGTGATAGCGGAGTAAATGCTCCAGCAAATCTCCTTTTCCTTGCTCTGGTCCTCGCAGTCGAAAATGATTCGCATGGCGTAAAGGTCATACACTTCTTCAAAGGGCACATGCTTAGTCTGCATTTTGCGCCAGATGGAATAGACCGATTTAAGACGCGACTGCGCCTCATATTTAAGTCCCATGGTGTCAAGACGCTCTTTTATGGGAGCCGAGAAGTCATTATATACCTCCGAGCGGCGCGCCTCGCTCTGGCGGATAAGCTCCGCAATGTTGGCGTAGCTTTTTGGGTGCTCATACTTGAAGCTCAGGTCTTCAAGTTCTGTTTTTATTTCAAAGAGCCCCAGGCGGTGGGCGAGGGGAGCGTAGATATACAGCGTTTCACCGGCGATTTTGTACTGCTTGTTAGG
>JAIDQW010000091.1 GCA_029062075.1 Paramuribaculum sp. | reverse complement strand
ACACTATCCTGTCGCACACATCAAGCCACCTGAGAGCCTTTTCATTCTCAGGGAAGCTGCCGGCATCTATCACCACCGCCTCAGGTGCAAAATCTGCTATTGAATCCATTCTATTCATTCATCAAAACTTTCCATTTACGGAAGCCGAACACCGCTATAACAGCGTAGGCAAGATACAAGCCGCTTGTAAACCACAGCCCCTTGTATGCATACAGAGCCGTGCAAGCCACATCGGCGGCAATCCACACCACCCACTGCTCCAGGTACTTGCGGGCGAGCATCCACATAGCCACTATGCTCAGGGCTGTTGTAAAAGCATCTGCCCACGGCACCGTGCTGTCGGTGCAGCGACTAAGAATATAACCGATTACAATAAAAATGGTTGCACCGACCCACAGCAGCGGCATAACAACGCGCCTCGGTGTGTGGGTTATCCTCCCGCTATTCTCCGGCGCGCTATGACCCCAAAGCCAGCATGCGGCACCATAAACCGAGGCTATGATATAGTAGATGCTTATACCTAAATCGGCATAAAGCCCCGCCTTATAATACACACCTATGTACAGAGCGGGCATAACTATGCTTGCAAGCCACAGCCATGCGCTCGCGCGGTACTCCAGCCACAGATATATCACACCCACAGCCGTACCTGCTATTTCCAGATAATTCATGCCGCAAAAGTAACAATAATCGCTAAGAATTACATTTATTTTAAGCGGGTGAGCAAAAGTCCCGCACATGCCGCTTATAATTTTGACCCCGAAATCAAATAACTGCCCGCCATGTCTCACATTCAACTATATTATCCTGACCTTGCCACATCCCTGCCCCTGCCGTTTGCCGACGATGGAATCCGCGCCGGATTTCCGAGTCCGGCACAGGATTATATTTCAGCCACCATCGACCTCAATGAAACCCTTGTAGAGCATCCCGCAGCCACTTTCTATGCGCGTGTGGTAGGTGACTCTATGGCGGAGGAAGGTATCACCGAAGGGGATATAATAGTGATAGACAAATCGATAGAGCCGCAACACGGCGACCTTGCCGTGTGCTGCCTTGACGGAGAGTTCACCCTCAAGCGCCTCCGGTTCGTTTCAGCAAACCGCATTTTCCTGATGCCCTCAAACCGCAAATACCGTCCTATCGAGGTGACTCCCGACAATAATTTCATTGTGTGGGGAATTGTCACATAC
>JAIDQW010000090.1 GCA_029062075.1 Paramuribaculum sp. | reverse complement strand
GACAAGACTCGCCTGATAAAGGAACGCGACCGACTCACAAGAGCCTTTGAGCAGCGCAAAAACGAATTGCAGACCTACGAAAATAATCTCGGTTTCTTTAATTCCAGCTCCAAGAGCGGTGACTCTATGCTGCGCGATCTTGAAAGGAAAATCCAGAGATTGCGTGATGAACTCACTGAAATTTCAGGTAAAATAAAAGTTATTTCATCAAAACTGAAATAATAGTATAATATTTGAGGCTGCACCAAAGTTATATATAGGAGGCAGCCTCAATTTTATTTATATTAATTCTGATTATTAAACAGTACAGGGTTTGACCGGAATTGAAAAAAGAATACGGTATGGCAAGATGGTGCCGGTGGTGCTATCTGTTTCTGACATAGCCGCGATGGTTGTGTCATATACCCTTGCATCTTTTCTTATTCCTTATGAGCAAAGAATTCTGTGGCTGTCAATGCCTGTTGAATTACTTGCCATTGCCGCATGGATTCCGGCGGGTTGGAATCTCTACCGCAATTCTTCCTACAGAGCCATGAAAATGGAGCGTACCGCTATGGATGCTATAAGGGCTCTCGGATTCCACGCGCTTGTTTTCATTTCTCTCATTTATCTTAGCGGAATTAATGGGCCTCAGTGGCAGACACTTGCAGTTTTTTATGCTCTTGCAATAATACTTTTACCTATTGCAAGAACTCTTACACGTACACTCCTGAAAGCTTACCGCCGTCATGGTAAAAATTACAGCCGGGTAGTTATTGTGGGCAATAATGAGACCTCAAAAAAGCTGCTGTATGAGCTGGAAAATGACCCCGGATTCGGCTACCGAGTACTCGCCGTTTTCGGTGATACTCCTTTTAATGACGGTGAATATAACGTATTTACTGCTGATATAAGCGAACTTGAACAATTTGTTAAGGAGAACAAAGTTGACGAAATTTTCTGTACCCTGCCGGGGGACAATCCGTCATCACTCCTGACAACTGTGGCTGTAGCCGATAATAATAAAGCGCAATATTATTATGTGCCGCAGATTTCAAGATTTGTGCCTCGCGGATTCAAAATTGACACTCTGGGGCATCTTGCGGTGATGCCGGTTACGAGATCACCGCTTTCGGTGTGGACTTCAAGAGCAGCCAAAAGAATGATGGACTTGGTGATATCAGGTACTGCTATTCTAATTTTCCCGTTGGTTTTCATACCGGTTGCCATAGCTATAAAACTCTCATCAGGCGGACCGGTATTTTATCGCCAAAAACGCACCGGTTATAAAGGCAAACCGTTTGATTGCCTCAAATTTCGCACAATGTATTATAATCCGGACGATGAGGCACCTGTAGAGAAGAACGATCCGCGAGTCACTCCGATAGGTAAAATCCTACGCCATTCGAGCATTGATGAACTACCGCAGATATTCAATGTCTTTATAGGGCAGATGTCAATTGTAGGCCCGAGACCTCACATGGTGAGCCATACCGAATATTACCAGCCTTTGATTGCCAAATACATGGTGCGGCATTCTGTTAAACCGGGTATTACCGGTTGGGCACAGGTCAACGGTTTCAGAGGTTCCACCGATAAGCTCTGGAAAATGGAGAAGCGTGTAGAGCACGATGTCTGGTATATAGAAAACTGGTCTTTTATGCTTGACGCAAAGATTATAGCGCGGACACTCATCAACATTTTTAAGGGTGATGAGAACGCATTCTGAAAAACAATTGTTATAATACCTGAATAAACTGACTTATATGAAAATTTACGACTCAATAACCGAACTCATTGGCAATACTCCCCTGCTTGAGGTGAAAAATATCGAAAAATCGGAAAATTGCAAGGCGAGAATACTTGTAAAACTTGAATCGTTCAATCCCGGAGGGAGCGTCAAGGATAGAGTGGCGCTGTCTATGATAGAGGCTGCCGAAGCAGAGGGCAGACTAGCTCCAGGTGCGGTGATAATTGAACCTACAAGCGGAAATACCGGAATAGGACTCGCTTGGGTTGCAACTGTCAAAGGTTACAAGCTCGTTCTCACAATGCCTGAAACTATGAGCGAAGAGAGGCGCAAACTTCTCAAAGCACTTGGAGCTACTCTTGTGCTGACTCCCGGTAGCGAAGGCATGACGGGAGCTATCAGAAAAGCTGAGGAGCTAAGAGATTCCACACCCGGATCTATTATTCTCGGTCAATTTGAGAATCCCGCAAATCCCGCAGCTCATGTCCGCACTACCGGCGAGGAAATTTGGAGAGACACCGATGGTAAGGTTGACATATTCATCGCATGTGTAGGCACAGGAGGCACACTGAGCGGAGCTGCTTCAACCCTTAAGCAACACAACCCTGACATCAAGGCATTTGCCGTAGAGCCGGACGCAAGCCCTGTGCTTTCTGGAGGCAAACCCGGTCCACATAAAATTCAAGGAATCGGTGCTGGATTCGTCCCTGAGAATTACAATCCGGAAGTTGTTGATAAAGTGATTAGGGTGACAGATAAAGATGCGATAAAGGCATCAAGGTTACTGGCTCAGAAAGAGGGTGTACTTGCAGGTATCTCATCAGGAGCTGCGCTTTCAGCAGCGATAACCGAGGCTAAGAAGGCTGAAAATACCGGAAAAGTGATAGTTGCAATTCTTCCAGACACCGGTGAGCGTTACCTGTCAACCGACCTCTATGCCTTTGACACCTACCCTGTTGATTAATTTCCGGTAGCGCTTCTGACTACAAGTGAGGCAAGCATCGCACCGAAAATAGATGTTATGTGCATGAGTGATCCATTCACTCGGGTCTTGCCGCTGTTGTCATCCGGCTCATCCAAAACCGATTTATTTGCCACAAGTTCATCGCTATAAACGCACTTGAATTTCTTTGCGGGAAATTCCCCGCTCTTCTTGAACCGCTGACGCAATGCACGTGCCAGCGGGCAACCCTGCACTTTCCAGAACTCAGCTATTTTTATCCTCTCAGGATCCATTTTAAGAGCCGCACCCATTGAAGAAAATAATTTTGCATTTGTGCGGGTTGCGAGCAGAATCAGAAGCGCCTTGTCAGCCAACGAATCAATAGCGTCTATTATATAGTCATAGCTTTCAAGATGAAATGATGCAGCAGTTGCAGCGTTAAAAACCTCTTCGCGTGCATCTATTTCAGCATCCGGGTTAATGTCAAGCAATCTCTCCTTCAGAGCGGATACTTTCGGCTCGCCGACCGTGGAGTGAAGAGCCATAAGCTGGCGGTTGATGTTGGACGGACACACTGAGTCACAGTCAACTATGGTAAGATTCGTCACCCCGGTGCGCACCAATGCCTCGGCACACCAGGAGCCGACACCGCCTACCCCGAAAACTATCACCTTTATTTCAGATAGCCTTTTCATGCCCTCATCGCCGAAAAGCAGACGGGCACGGCTGAATATTTCGTTTCCGTTAATCATTGCAGATGCTTTAGAGCACAAAGTTAAACATTTCCTCACCCAGTGCGTTTAAATTTATAAAAATTCATCCGTTATGACTAACACTTCTAATATTCAGCAAACACAAACCTCTCCGAAACAAGAATTCGGCAAGCGACTACAAATGTTTATGAACCTTGTTGTGCTTGTTCTCTCTGTAATGCTTATCGTGTGGATCTCATTCGACACATTCAAAAACATACCTTTCATGCAGAATACATCCTATATGACATTCCAGTTCTGGGTATGTATATTCTTCATGATTGACTTTATCATTGGATTGATATATGCTGAAAATAAAGGTAAATTCTTCAGACACAGGATAGTCTTCCTCTTGCTATCTATTCCATATCTGAATATCATCAACTATCTTGACATTCAGTTGAGCCACGATGCCATGTACTTCGTGCGCTTCATCCCTCTCGCGCGCGGTGCTCTCGCACTGTCCATCGTTATGGGTTACCTGTCAAGCAATGCCATCACCAGCCTGTTTGTCAGCTACATAAGCATAATACTACTCGTGTGCTACTACTGTTCGCTTATTTTCTACTCCAGAGAATATGGAGTCAACCCGGATGTTGACACCTACTGGACAGCCCTCTGGTGGAGTTTCATGAACCTATCCACAGTAGGTTGCGACATATCTCCGGTAACTGTTGCCGGAAAAATAGTTGCAGTGATACTCCCTATCTGTGGCATGATTATCTTCCCGCTCTTCACAGTGTATCTCACCAACTTCGTGACAAACACAATCAAAAAGAACCACTCCTCCAACCCTGACATCTAACGACTCTTGACTAACGACTAACCGACTACCCCACTCTCCGACTAACGACTAATCAACTAATTGACTTATTCCAAATTATTTATTACCTTTGCATTGCAGACCGCTTTCTGACCACGCCGGTAGGGTGAGGTTCATCCACACAAACCCACGGTCCGGGGATAGAGGGCGGGATGTGAAATACATAGAAAGCGTTTATCCGCGCTGATTCTTGACCATCTGAAATGTCTCGCAAACTTTCATTTAATCGTCAAGGGTTGAGCAACGGTAGATGCCCGTGGATATGTGAGATATCGGCAACTCCTGTAGCGACATGATGCATCATGTCCACCGGAGTCCGTATTATTGCATATACTGGCGTGGGCTTCTGCGTTGCCGTCCGACGATTAAAGGGCAATGCGAGAAGCCTCAGGTGGTAGGACGGCAACAGATACAGATTCCTACGCTTTTTTTTGTATAAAACGCCAACGAGGGGAAGACCGCGGCATCGAAAAGTAATCATCTATGAAACAAAAGCTACTCCTATATGTAATAGCTATAGTTTTTCAAAGTCAAATCTTTGCCAGAGACTTCCAATACTCATATAAAGGACAAACAATAACCTATACTGTCCTTGATGAAGAAGCCAAAACCTGCAAAACAAAGGCAGGAACATCCTTTTCGGCGGGTAATCAAAATCCCGGTAGTGTGATTCTACCCTCTAACCCAAAAGATGGTGAGGTGGAATATACTCTTTTAAGTATTGGGGATTTTTCGTTTTCAAGAATAGAAGGACTAACCTCCATGGAATTGCCCAATACAGTTATAGAAATCGGGAAAAGTGCATTCCAGGGCTCAACAGATCTTCAGAATGTACAACTCTCAGACAATCTGACATCTATAGGCACTCTTGCATTTGGGGCATGCTCTAGCCTGAATAATATTGAATTTCCCGGCTCTCTAAAATCTATTGGGAAACGAGCATTTGGAGGTTGCTCCTCTTTGAATCGTCTGGAATTACCTGAAAATCTCATTGAACTTAGTGACGGGGCATTCAATCAATGTTCACAACTGAAGGAGATTACTATTCCTTTAGGAATTAAAACCCTTGACTCATCAATTTTCGAAGGATGTACTTCTTTAGAGAGTGTAAAAATGCCAGAAGTGGAAGTAATAAAATACGGGGCATTCCAGGGATGTTCTTCATTATCTGAAATAGAATTTCCTAATACGCTCAGTTCGATTGAGGCAGCTGCGTTTTACGGTTGTTCTTCATTGGTTTCCGTTAGTTTTCCGGAATCCATAAAAAATATTGGCAATAGTTCGTTCTCCGGCTGCAGAGCTCTTACTGATTTGGCTTTTCCCAATAATGAATTATTATCTGAATCTATAACTATAGGGAATGGTGCATTTTCCGGATGTACAAATTTATCATATTTAATCTTACCCAAAAGTATCAGTTCAATTGGAACTCGAGTCTTTGAGGGCTGTACATCTCTCTCAGAAGTTGTGATAAAGGATAGCAATATGCCACTAATATTGGATTATAGTTCAATGAATGGTATTGAGTTTCTTTTCTCGGAATGTCCTCTTACAAATGTGTATATCGGAAGATCTTTTAATCGTGAATCATTAGATTCAACAGGTGAGGCATATATCCCATTATCTCCGTTCTATTATTGCAGAAGCATTAAAAAAGTTTCATTTGGACCTCTGGTAACGGAAATACAAGAATTTCTCTTTGATCAAAGCCTGGCACTAGAGACTATTAATATGACCTCTTCGATCAAAGTGATTGGAAGATACGCTTTTAGAGATTGTATGTCTATTGTAAAAGTTAATTTGCCTGAAAATCTTGAGAATATAATGGAAGGTGCTTTTACTGGAAATTCAAAGTTGGAATCAATTTCAATTCCAGAAACCACAATTCAATTAGGGAAAATAGCTTTTGCCGGATGTGAAACTCTCAACTCTGTCTCTATTACTAAGGTGCAATATATAGAAGAATCAGCATTTATTAATTGTACAAATATTGAATCAGTAAAGATTGAAAATTTGACTGACTGGGCATCAATTAATTTTGAAAACAAATATTCAAATCCTCTATGTTATGGAGGAAAGTTAATTCTCAACTCCAATGAAATTAACGAACTTACGATTCCTAATGATATTAATGCAATCAATGACTATGCGTTTTCGGGTGTTTCTACTCTGAAAAAAGTGAATATTTCTGATAATATTGAAAACATTGGAGTCGGGGCTTTTGAAGGATGCAAAGACTTGGAAACTATTTCTATCCCCGGAACTGTTAAATCTATAGGAGATAATGCTTTTGAAGGATGTCTTTCTCTTCGAGAGGCTATTATCGGGAACTTGGAATCTCAAACCGTGGAAAATATTTTATACAGGGATTCACAAAATCATATTAATGGGGAATCGGTTATTGGTGTGTCTGCATTTGCTGACTGTGAAAGATTGAAAAGAATCGTTATAGGTGCTAATATCAGCACTATTAAGAATAAAGCCTTCGGCAATTGCAAAAATGTATCACAGGTTCTTTCGTACTCAATTACTCCGCCGATTGTAGAAAGCACATCCTTTGATTCCGATATAGAAAAATTTGCAGAACTTCACGTACCTGTTGGATATATAGATGTCTATAAGGAAAGTGATGTATGGAATAAATTTACCACAATAATTGATGACATAGGGAAAATAGCACCCGAAAACATTTCCTTGAATAATTCCGATGTTACATTAAACGTTGAAGAAAGTGTAAAACTAATAGCGACTGTCACGCCGGAAAATGCTACCGACAAGAGCATTACCTGGAGTAGTTCAGACGAAAAGATTGCAGCTGTGGATGCAAGCGGCAAGGTAACAGCTATTGAGGCGGGTACTGCTGTTATAACTGCCACTTCCTCAAACGGTTTGACTGCTTCCTGCACCGTTACAGTGAAAGCAAAGCCTTCAAGCATCGATGGGATTGAGGCTGATGAAGATAGTGCTGTGCGGGTTGAGGGTGGTAATATTATCGCGCCGGAAGGAAGCGAGGTGTATGACCTCAACGGAAGGAGAGTTACCGCTAACGGTCTCCGCCCCGGCATCTATATTGTCCGTATCCCCGGCGGAAAATCTGTGAAAATTTTGATGAAATAAATTCTCCTGCATATACCTATATGAGCGGGGTGGCGATTTTCGCCTCCCCGCTCATCTTTTTATGCTGACCCTAAAGACCTTAAGCACCTTAAAGACCCTAATAATACTCATTCCCCCCAATAATGGAGCTTCGAAGAAGCAACTGTCAAACAAATTCACTAAATTCGCTGAATATTACACCCTAATGATAAAAATATTCATTCAATATCATTACTATGTGGAGAATTTGTGTTTTTGCTATTATCTTGTTTGTCGATTGTATGTGTTACGGGCAAACCGTTTTCAATATGAGTGATTTCGGCATCAAACCAGATAAGAAAACTGATTGCACTGCCAAGTTGGCGAAAGCTCTTGAGAAAATAGCTGAGCAAACCGGCAAAAAGGATGTTATTCTGAATTTTGAATCCGGCACATATAATTTTTACCCCGAAAAGGCTGTGAAAAGAAATTATTATATCTCCAATCATGATCAGAGCGATTTCAAAAAGGTAGGTATAGACATTTCCGGTTGGAAGAACCTGACAATCAATGGAAACGATGCCAAACTGATATTTCACGGAAGAATGCTTCCGGTTGCCATTGTCAATAGCATGAATTGCACCTTGGCCGGAATGAGTTTTGACTTTGAAGACACTCAGATTTGTCAGATAACAGTGGTATCCAATAATGCCGAGGGAATTACCTTCTCGCTCGATGGCAAATGCCGCGGT
>JAIDQW010000009.1 GCA_029062075.1 Paramuribaculum sp. | reverse complement strand
CATTTAATTATGTGTTTATTTCTTTTTACTTAAACTATAAATAATCGGAACGACAAAGATATTTAAAATAGTAGATGTAACCAAGCCACCGAGTATCACAATAGCCATAGGAGACTGAATCTCATTTCCCGGCTCGGAACCTCTTATAGCAAGTGGTATTAAAGCAAGGGCGGAAGTCAAGGCGGTCATGATAATTGGATTAAGTCTGTCTGTAGATCCTTCTATAATGATATTTTTCAGTAATTTATTCTCGCTACTCAGAGTATTGTATCTTGACATCAAAAGCATTCCGTTTCGGGTAGATATGCCAAGAAGAGAGATGAAACCGATAATAGCGGGAATATTTAACTCTCCAGACGTGACTTTTAGAAGAAGAATACCTCCAATCATGGCTAAAGGCATGTTCAGCAGTATGATTAATGACTGAGTGAGATTTTTATACTCCTGAAATAGGAGCATTAAAATAATGACGAGTGCACCTAAAGAAGCCAAAGCAAGTGTTCGTGATGCAGCGGCTTCACTTTCAAACTGTCCGCCATAAGATATGTGATACCCCTCAGGCAGAGTAATATCTTTTTCAATTTCATCCCTGAGGTCATTAACCGTGCTTCTCAGGTCTCTTCCATCAACATTGGCAGAAATGACTAATCGCCGACTCACATTTTCTCTATTAATAGTATTTGGCCCGGTGGTAGAGACGATATCCGCAACATATCCAAGTGGGATATTGCCCATAGGAGTTACAATTATTAGATTTTTCAAGTTGTCAATGCTTGCCTTAGAGTCATTTTCAAGTTTTAGTGTAAGGTCGTAGGGAAGACCCTTGACATAAACCTGTGAGAGCACTTCTCCGCCAATCATTGTCGTTATGAATTGATTGAATTCGGCATTTGTAATCCCATATCTTGCCAGCATTTCACGTCGCGGTCTTATATCTATCTGTGGCCTGCCGGTTTGCTGTTCAACATTTATATCAACAACTCCAGGTATCTCCTTTGCAACAGATTTGATTTTATTTCCGATTTTGTGAAGTTGCTCCAGATCATCTCCAAAAACTTTTATGGCTATCTGTGCTTCAGTTCCTGAAAGCATAGCATCTATTCTGTGACTTATAGGTTGCCCGATCTCAATATTAGTTCCGGGTATTTCACTAAGCTTATGCCTTAACTCCCTTACCAATTCCGCTTTAGTTCTATTAGTTAGAGTGTAAGGTGCTTCTATTTCACTCACATTAACACCAAGCGAGTGTTCC
>JAIDQW010000089.1 GCA_029062075.1 Paramuribaculum sp. | reverse complement strand
ATCCCCAGTACCCCGATAGTAAACAGGAACGGAATGCAAATAACAATCATTTTCACGACATCCCTTACGCTATCTTTTATCCCGTTACTCACCGTGATTGTCGGAGAAACAATAATCGGAGTGCTGGCAATCGAATCAAACGACGGCATCTCTGCAAGTTCCGCTCTGATCTGCTCCCTTATCATTTCCCGATCAAACTCATTCAGTTCTCCGGACGAGTTTGAAATTGTGCAGCCGCTCAATGAAGCGACCGAAACAACAGCACAAACAAGTAATTTTAGTAATTTATCTGTCATAGCTCGAATAGTTTTATTGTCTTTAGTGTTTGTTTTTACATCTTAGAGAGAGTTTTGTGCGGTTTGGTTACACTCTACCAGAATTTTTTTCCGTCTTTATTATATTCCCATCCCTTGGACTGCATGAAATTCACGAAAGAATCAACATCAAAATTCATGTCATCACACAAATCCTCAAGAGAATCATAGCAATCCCTCAACTTCATATTTACAAAACTCATAAGCATAGCCGGATCAGCAGGAAGTTTACTGAAATCATTTTCCATATATTATATATTCTATTAATTATGGCGCAAAATTAACCAAAAGACAGGTTTCATTCACTACTTTTTCGTAAGCCATATCAGTAACAGTGCAAGAAATAACTACCTTTGCACTACAGATGAATAAATTACCGATAATATTATCTACGGCATTGTGTCTATGCTCATGCGGAAATAATGTATCTACAGACACTCCGCCACAGCAGCAAGCGGTTGCATTGGCACAAAGCAATACCCCCGAAAAAGCTGCATCATCACTGATAAACTGGCTCGTTTCGGCAGACACCGCAGATAGGGAATTTTCCCGAACCCTTTCTGCAAACATCCTGCTGTATTACGATACAATAGGTTCACCGGACAGCGCAAGAAGATTTGTAACCGCCTTTGACAGTATATCAGAGCGACTCTCAGCAGCAAAGCGAGCCCATATTATCTTAGCATTGAATTCACCTTCAAAAGCAGCTTCAATAGTTGCCCGAAAAAAAAACGATGAGCAGCTGATCAACGAAATGAAATTACTTCTCGAAGGAGATTCCGTTCAACTTGAACAATTTAACGTGACGCTTGAAGTCGCACAAAAACAAATTAAACGACTTGAAAATGAAAACAGTGAGCCAATACGCTCAGATGATTGAAGCAAGCATCTCAGCACTTCCACTTGAAAAACAACCCACAGGCCTCTACTCCCCGATACACTATGCACTGGAGGCAGGTGGCAAAAGATTACGTCCGGTATTGACTCTATCTGTTTCCGATGCTCTTGGCTGCAATCCGGAAAAAGCAATCAACCAGGCAATAGGAATAGAAATGTTTCATAACTTCACACTTCTGCATGATGATGTTATGGACAAAGCTGATGTGCGTCGCGGGCGTCCAACAGTTCATCGAAAGTATTCCGAGAGCACAGCTATTCTAAGCGGAGACGCAATGCTTACACTTGCCGGAAGTTTAATCATGAAAGAGTGCCCGGACTGTAAACTGAGAACAGTGCTGGACCTCTTCAATAAAACAGCGATTGAGATTTACGAAGGTCAGCAATACGATATGGATTTTGAAACCCGATCAGATGTTACAACAGAGGAATATCTTGAGATGATTCGTCTGAAAACATCTGTTCTCCTTGGGTGCTCATGTGCTATGGGTGCCATTATAGCTGATGCAGATGACAAGACAATAACGTCATTTTACAGCTTTGGTGAAAAATTAGGTTTGTCATTCCAGCTTAAGGATGACTGGCTCGATACTTATGGAAATCCTGAAACATTCGGTAAGGCGATAGGAGGCGATATCGCGAATGAGAAAAAAACATGGTTGCTAATAACTGCAATGGCAGAGGACCGCTCGGGAGTGCTTTCTGAAGTAATCGGGAAGAATATAGCGGCAGACCAAAAAATCGATAAGGTGAGGGGAGTGTATGATTCTCTGAATTTGTCTGAAAGGTGCCGTGAACTGGAAGAGAGATTTGCAAAAGATGCAATAGATTCTCTGAATACGGTTAATATGAGCATGGAAGCTAAAGAATACTTCACTAATCTTGCTCTGAACTCACTTAAGCGAACAAAATGAACCTGACAGATACCCATACCCATCTATATCTTGAAGAATTTGCTCCCGCTCCTGAAGAGGTGGTGGAAAGAGCCATAGAGAGTGGAGTTGACAAAATGATATTTCCAAATGTAGGAGTGGATACGATTGAGCCGATGAAACAGCTCAATGCAAAATTTCCTCAGAATTCATATATGGCAATGGGATTGCATCCAACAGAGATAAATGAATCGGCAGATGATTTATATGCGGTTATTCTCGAAGAATTCAATTCCTGCATAGGAAAGTGGGTTGCCGTTGGAGAAATCGGTATGGATTTGTACTGGGACAAAACCTTTGCTTCACAGCAGCAAGATATTCTTGACCGCCAACTTAAACTTGCCAAACAAAACAATCTGCCTGTGATAATTCACTGCCGTGAGGCTCTGGACGCAACACTCGAAGTTTTTGAAAACCATCGCGGAATGAAAGGTGTGTTTCATAGTTTCAGTGGTACGGAGCGGGATGTGGAGAGGATAAGAAATATTGCCGGAGACTTTTATTTCGGCATAAACGGTGTGGTAACGTTCAAAAATTGCGATGTTAAATCAGTGCTTCCACTTATCACTCCGGAAAGAATTTTACTTGAAACTGATGCTCCTTATCTGACCCCGGTGCCTATGAGAGGGAAAAGAAACGAGAGCTCCTATCTGGTGCATACTGCCCGATTCGTAGCGTCTTCATTCGGGATAAAAGAGGAAGCACTGGCAGATATTACTACAGCCAACGCTTCCAGTCTCTTTAATATATAATCGAATTATCCTCCGAAGTTGTCATAGTGTATGCTTTCCGGCTCAACTCCGAGGCTGTCAAGCATACCTTCTACAGCTTTACTCATTGGTCCGGGGCCACACATGTAATATTCAATATCTTCGGGATTTTCGTGATTTTTCAGATAAGTGTCATATATAACCTGATGGACAAACCCCGGAGTATATTTTACTCCGGCGGCATCAGCCGCAGGATCGGGACGGTCAAGAGCCAAATGAAACTTGAAGTTCGGGAACTCTTTTTCAAGCTGAAGGAAGTCATCAAGATAGAAGACCTCATTGAGAGCTCTCGCACCATAGAAGTAGTTCATTACCCTGTCAGTGGTTTTCAATGTCTTGGTCATGTGCATAATCTGCGCTCTCAGAGGAGCCATTCCGGCACCACCACCAATCCACATCATCTCCTTATTGCTGTCAAAAATTGGGTGGAAGTCTCCATAAGGTCCGCTCATCACCACTTTGTCTCCCGGCTTAAGCGTGAAAATATAGCTTGAAGCTATGCCAGGCATAACATCCATGAAGCCTACTTCCGGTTTGGGTTTCATTGGAGGAGTGGCGATTCTCACAGTAAGCATGATTCTATCGCCCTCAGCGGGATAGTTTGCCATTGAATAGGCTCGTACGGTAGTTTCTGTATTTTTACATTTAAGTGAAAAGAGTCCGTATTGTTCCCACGCCGGCAGATATTCGGGTCCGATTAGCGCCTTGTCAATATCCTTGTCATAACTCATATCAAAAGGTGGAATCTTAATCTGCGCATAAGAACCGGGAATAAAATCCATGTGCTGACCTGGAGGGAGAGCAACAATAAATTCCTTGATGAATGTGGCAACATTTTTATTGGAAATAACTTCACATTCCCATTCCTTTATATCGAGAACCGATGCGGGAACACCTATTTTCATGTCCTCTTTCACTTTTACCTGACAGGCAAGGCGCCAATCATCCTTAATTTGTTTACGAGTGAAATGCACGGTTTCTGTAGGCAGAATGTCACCTCCCCCTTCAAAAACCTGTACCTTACACTGACCGCAACTACCTTTGCCTCCGCAAGCTGACGGGAGGAAAATATTTTGGTCTGCAAGAGTGCTGAGAAGCGATTTGCCAGATTCCGCAGTAACATCCTTATCGTTATTTATAATAATGTGTACCTTACCGGAATGTACCAGATAGTGCTTTGCTACCAGAAGTACACATACAAGAATTATCGTGACGGCGAGAAAAACAGCCACCCCGGCCATAATAGTCAGTGTGCCGGATGCATCGAAACAAAATATAGTATTGATAGCCATAAGTTCAGATTTTTATTCCGAGGAAGCTCATGAAAGCGATACCCATTAGAGCCGTAATAATAAATGTTATACCTGTGCCGCGGAGTGGTGCCGGAATATTTGAATATGTGGCAATGCGCTCACGGATAGCAGCGATAGCCACAATGGCTAGTAGCCAACCTATACCCCATCCACCGCCAGCACACAATGCAGTCCACACACTCGGGAAGTCTCTCTGCTGCATGAACAGCGAACCACCGAGAATAGCGCAGTTAACGGCAATCAGCGGTAAAAAGATGCCTAATGAAGAATAAAGAGCAGGACTGAATTTTTCAACAGCCATCTCTACAAGTTGTGTCATAGCTGCAATCACTGCGATGAACATAATCAGCGATAGGAAACTAAGATCAACATCTGCGTATTCAGGACCGAGCCAAGCGAGTGCTCCGGCTTTAAGCACATAGGTTTCGAGGAGGTAGTTAACCGGCAGAGTGATGACAAGCATAAAAGTAACGGCAATGCCAAGCCCGAATGCAGTTTTAACGTTCTTGGACACTGCAAGAAATGAGCACATGCCAAGAAAGTAAGCAAATATCATGTTGTCAATAAAAATCGACCGGATAAATATATTG
>JAIDQW010000088.1 GCA_029062075.1 Paramuribaculum sp. | reverse complement strand
ACCAAAGTTGGCAGCCACGGCAAGGTCGCAATATTTTCTTCCGTCGGGCAAGGTATTGGTGAAGTCTGCGATAGTGATTTCTCTCGGCTCAATCCAATTGCTTGCCGAATTGATTTTACCGCCATAGTTAATAAGGCAGCTGTATTTGAAGCCCTCTACCTCGTCAATAGTCCAGGTGATAGGATTATTCTCGCTAACGCTCACAACGGGTGTTTCTCCGGAAACACGGTTACCTGCCTGATAACGTACGAAGGGTCTTGGTGCGCACTTCTCAATAGTTATGGGCATGAAAGAAATTTCCAAGCCGTTTTTACCGATGTATCCTTCCATCCAAAGGTGGTCTCCCGGTTGAATGTCAGCAGGAATGGGATAGTCAAGGAATCTGGTATATAGGGGGTATGTGACTCCGTTGGCATCCATTATTCTTACACCGTCGGAGTAAATGACGTCGGCGAGAATCAGGTGCTTGTTGAAGTCGGATTTGTCAAACAGGAGTTCTTTGGGATTAAGTTCTGTGTTGTATCGTGTTTCAGTTTCCGGAAATTTGAGAATTGTAGAGTTTGTGTCTGTATATGCACAATACTTTTCAAAACCGGTTATGTCAATTTCGGGTGTGCCCTGGGTGTGGAGGTATCTTCCTACAATACCCTTAGGCGCAATGAGTTGTCCCTCTCTAAGTCCCGGAATGGTGTCAGTACTGACCACACGGATCATATTGCCGCTTCTGTCCTTGAAATAATTGTAGTAATTATGCTGATCTGTAAGCAGGATGCCGTCCACCATAAGCGAATCGGTGAATGTGACCAAACTTCGTGTGTAGTCATTGTTGACCGGAGGTGTCTGTCCCTTCTTCACTCCGGTGAGTGATGTGATGTCGGGAAACTCAATAGCTTCTATTTTATCGAAAACGATTTCATTGACACCGCTGTAAAAGCTCCAGCTGGCGCAGTTTGCGGCGTAGCACCATAATGTGGTATTGTCCGATATATTTACAACAGTGTTATTGGCGATATGGTGCTGGTTGTCGATCGGCGGTGTGAGGCGGTTGTCACCGAGCTGGGGGTAGTGCATGAAAAGATCCATGTTGGCTGCCGCATCCTCTTTATGTAGCGCTAAGGTAGCATCAATGTCGTTGATGAAGTGCACGGTGTTGCTGGCATCGATCTGATGACCGCCACCCGGGTAAATATAAGGTGTGAAAGGCTCGTAGTCGGTAGTTTCAAACTGCAGCTCTATCTTAGTCAGTTCCAGCGGCATAATGTAGCCTGAAACAGCTGTACTGCCAACTTTAAGATATGCCACCTGAACCGGAAGTGTGGTAGGGTTGGTTGGTCTTAGCTGCTTATAAGAGGGCGGGTTACTTCCAACATTCGTCAGTGAGATATTCAATGTGCCGTTGTTCTGAATATTATCAAGCAATTGTGATCTGTAGGTCTGCGGTGTGTAGAAATAAATGTATTTCAGGTCGCCGGCAATGTTACCTGAAGCATTCCTTACATATATCTTAAATTCTACCCCTCCTGCAATCCTGAGATCATTTTCCTTGCTGGAATATTGGTTTTTGGGAATAGAGAAATCAGTTCCGTAAGTTGCCGGGGATGGTTTGGTAAATTCAATCATTACCTCATATTCCCTCACGCCAACCATGACCTTCTTGCTTAAAGAAAGGGCGCTTGCGGGTAAATTGATAAGACCGTTGGCTTCTTTTTTCATCTTAATATGGGAGTCGATGTAGTAGCCGGTGAAATCATTGGTGTTGTAAGCTGTGGTGTAGTCGAAAACCACAGTAGCTACCTCGGCAGATGCCGGTTTGAAAACGCAGGTAAGTAGCAAAAGCAATAGTACCAGTTTTTTCATAAAATTGAAATCAAATAATTGTTTAAGTTTCAGTATTTTAGGATTTAATAGCGATTCCCGCTTAGTTTGAGAAAGGAGGATAAGGTGGTTCTATAAAACAGGAATCGGAAGTTGTATGCAAATTTATGATTTTTTGCAGTGAGTGAAACGGGGATGTAACCGTAATGTAACAGTAGGGGTTGTAGCTAATGGTTTTCTAATGATTTGATTGTCGGCTATTAACAGAATATTGTTAAATCGGATGCCAATAGTGTTAAATATGAGTTTTTTCCGCTATTCGCTCAACTATTTATCTTCTCTCGTTTGTTTACAAATATAT
>JAIDQW010000087.1 GCA_029062075.1 Paramuribaculum sp. | reverse complement strand
GTGCTTGCCTATGAAAATCAGAGGGAGACTCAAGGCAAGCCGCTCGAAAGGGTCGCCGTTTATGCCGAAACCGAGTCCACGGGAAACCGTCACATAGCAGGTCTGTTCCCAGTCTCCGCTAAGGCGTGCCCTTATATCCTCTATGCGATCCACTTTGCCGTAAATCCGCTCGTAAGCGAGGTTGGAAATCCAGTCGGTAAGATATATGCCGGGAAGCGCTTCAATCTCTTTGCGGCAGGGCAGGTCAATATCCGCTCTCCCTACCAGCTCGCTGTAGCGTGAGTTGAGCCCGGGGTCGCAGGGCATCCTCATTTGTGGAATCACCTGACCGTCGGGACGCCTTATCACCGCGTCATCCTTATCGACAACATGAAGGATCACCGAGTCATACGCCGGGTCGCTGTCATGCCTGTGGCGGTACCAGTCGCTCGCGCGGTAGTGTATCTCAACATTTCCCACCCAGGTTTCGCCGCCTATCACCACCTTTGCATTGAAAAAATCAGGTCCGGCATCACGGTTCAGTAATCCGGGGTCAAGCACCTCTATTCTTTTGCCATCGACAGTGCGCATCTCCGCCACTGGCCAGAGACGTTGTTGCCATACATATTGCATCAGTTTTTCCATTACGCGCACTGTAAAAAATGTGTGATACGTCACAAATGTACGAAAAGCAACATATTTTTGTGTACTTTTGTGGGAGAAACATATAAAAATGCAACCGATTTTTCTAATAGGCTATATGGGGTGCGGCAAATCCACCCTCGGGCGTAATGTGAGCCGGCTCACAGGCGTGGAGTTCATTGACCTCGATTCCTACATCGAGGGGCGTTACCATACCTCCGTGCGTGAAATTTTCGCGGAAAAGGGTGAGGAGGGATTCCGTGACATCGAGCGCCGGATGCTCCATGAGGTGGCTGAGTTTGAAAATGTGATTGTGGCTTGCGGTGGAGGTACCCCCTGCTTCTTTGACAATATGGACTATATGAATTCAAAGGGTACAACAGTGTTTCTCAACACCTCGCTGCCAAAGTTGCACACCCGGCTGATGCGAGGACGCCATAAACGCCCGCTTATAGCCGACAAATCCGATGAAGAATTGAAAAATTTTATTGTGGAGGCTCTTGAAAAGAGAATGCCCCACTATTCCAAAGCCAAGATAAATTTTGCCGGTGACCTGCTTGAAAACGAATGTGAGGTTACCGACACTGCAAATCGTTTTATATCACTGTTTAATCTTCCGGTAAAATGAAACAAGAGAGCGATTTCGGGGCGGTACCAATGCCCCTTGAGGCTAAAATTGCAACAGGAAGGCGTCATTTCACCATCGGCTTGCCGGCAAGCAATGTTGCCAATGAGCGCCGATTCCCCCTTACCCCTGAAGGTGCCGGATTGCTTGTTGCGCAGGGATTCACAGTGAAGATGGAGGAGGGTGCCGGAAAGTCTATCCACTACACCGACAACGCTTACTCGCGTGAAGGCACCGGCATTGTAAGCCGCTCTGAAGCGTTGGGCTGCGACATAGTCATTCATCTTGCACCGCTTTCATGCAAGGATATCAGGCAGATGCGCAGAGGTGCCGTGTTGCTGTCGCTGCTCTCTTTATGCAACAGAACAAAAGAATCGGTTAAGGCTATGCTCGACCGTAATATTATTAATGTTGCTCTTGATCTTGTGCAGGACCGTTACGGCAACACTCCGTTTGCCGATATCCTGTCGGAAATAGACGGACGGGCTGCGCTGGCTGTAGCCGGCTCTCTTCTTGCCGATTCTGTTCACGGAAAGGGGATTCTGCTGGGCGGCATTGCCGGAGTGGTGCCTTGCGAGACAACCATTATAGGCAGTGGCATAAGTGCTTGTGCCGCAGCTCGTGCTGCCACCGGAGCAGGTTCAACTGTGCGAATTTTTGACAACGATGTCTATCGTCTCAGAGAAGCTACCAAGGAGCTGGGCACATGTGCCGTCGGATCAGCTCTGCATCCGCGTGTTCTCCGCAACGCGCTCCGCAGCGCGGATGTGGTGGTCTTTACCCAGATGTCTAACCCTCCCGTTTTTGATGCAGAAACAGTGAGCGAAATGAAAAAAGGGGTGATAATATTTGATCTCACAAACGATTGCGGCTCAGCTTTTCCATCACTCTCAACCGTTGATCTCGCTCTCGCCTCACCCACCGGGCCGGAAGGAGTGAGGTGCTGCTATGTTCATGCCGGCAGTGCGGTGCCTCGCACGGCTGCAATGGCTCTCAGCAACACTCTGCTCACCTTTATGGGGGATATATCGTCATGTAATGGCGTGATGAACGCGCTCAAAATGCACCAGGGAATACGCAACGGAGCAGTAACATTCATGGGAAAGATTGTCAATGCTCAGGTTGCTGAAACATTAGGCATGAGAAGTCAGGACATTGCCATATTCCTAACCCTTTCATAATTTTTTTAATGGGAAAGAAATACTATGTAGTGTGGGCCGGGCATGACACCGGAGTGTTCGACTCCTGGGAGGAGTGCAAACTGCTTGTTGAGGGTTTTCCGGGAGCCAAGTACAAAGCGTTTTCAAATCAGGAAGCTGCGATTGCCGCATATAGAGGTGAAGGGGAGGATGCGGGTGCAGAGTTGCTCAAAGCAATTGCAAGGCGCCCCGTGATTTCGGTGAATTATGATGCCTTCCCGGAGATTGACCGCAAGGGCATAGCTGTCGATGCCGGCTGCAGAAAAAATCCGGGGCCCGTGGAGTACCGCGGGGTAAACCTCGGCAGCGGTGAGGAAATTTTTCATGTCGGTCCTCTCGAAGAAGGCACCAACAATTTGGGAGAATTCCTTGCAATAGTTCATGCCTTCGCTCTGCTTGAGCAGCAGGGCAGGACCGGGGTTACCGTTTATTCCGACAGCAAGACAGCTATGGCATGGGTCAGGGACAAGCATGTAAAAACCACCCTTGCTCCAACACCCGGCAATGAAAAAATCAGGGCACTGGTAGCAAGGGCGGAAAATTGGTTACGTACCCACACACCTCAGAATCATGTTACCAAATGGAAAACAGAAGAGTGGGGGGAGATTCCTGCCGACTTCGGCAGAAAAGGTTAATTCCAAGAGTTAGGGAACGGGCTCTTACTTCTGCTGAGATTTGAGAAGATCGCGGATTTCGGTAAGAAGAACCTCCTCCTGAGTGGGTTCCGGATCCGGAGCGGGAGCTTCCTCTTTCTTCTTGCTGAGCTGATTGATAAACTTGATCATTACGAAGATACAGAAGGCTACGATTAGGAAGTTTACGATTGTCTGAATCCATGTACCCCAGTTGAGGGTCACTTCCGGTTTGATTATCTCGCTGCCATCCATCACCGCTTTCTGAACTACCCATTTGTAGTCGGTGAAATTGATACCGCCGGTGGCTACACCGACAAGCGGCATGATGAGGTCATCTACAAGTGAAGATACGATTTTGCCGAAAGCGGCACCGATTACAACACCTACAGCCATGTCAATGACATTGCCGCGCATTGCGAATTCCTTGAATTCTTTAATAAATTTTGCCATGTGATGTTTGGATTGAGTTAAGTAAGCAGTTTTATTTTCTCTTAACCTATAACAAACCAAATATAAATAATGTTCTGTGATATCGGATAATCTTAAAAAACTGATTATTTTTGCAAAAACTACTAATACCATTTTCAATGATTAAAAGAACGTTTCTTGCACTTGGGGCGTTTTTCGCCTTATCGGCAATTTTTGCCGCAACCCCGAAGTATATATTTTATTATATAGGTGATGGAATGGGTATGGGGCAGGTGATGGCTGCGGAAGCCTATAACCGCACTGTGTACAATAATTCCACACCCCTGCTCATGATGCAGTTTCCGGTAGCGTCCGTTGCCACCACTTATTCTGCATCTTCGCCGGTAACCGATTCCGCAGCTGCGGGCACTGCCCTCGCCACGGGCTGCAAAACAAAAAACGGAATGCTCGGAATGAATGCCGACACAGTTGATGTGACCTCTATCGCCAAGCAACTCTTTGATAGGGGTTATGGAATTGGGCTCGTTACCTCGGTGGCTCCTGACGATGCTACTCCGGCAGCGTTTTACGCTCATGTGCCCAAACGCTCCATGTTCTACGAAATCGGCAAGCAGGCGGCTGAGTCAGGCTACGATTTTATCGGGGGAGCGAACCTAAGAGGCACTAAAGGTAAGGACGGCAAGCCTAACGATCTGATTTACACTTTCCGCAAAAACGGGGTGGATATTGTGCGCGGCATTGATGCCCTCAATGCAAGCAAATCGCCCAAAGTGCTTCTGCTGAATACCGATTCAATCGTTCTCAATGACATAGGTTATACTATCGACTCGCTTCCCGGAGTGCTCACCCTTCAGGAAATGACTATCGGATGCCTCAATCATCTCGACAAAAACAAGAAAGACCGCTTCTTCATGATGGTTGAGGGTGGAAACATTGACCATGGAGGACACTCCAATGATGCAGGTTGCGTCATTAAAGAGGTGCTCAATTTCCAGAAGGCTATTCAGGCTGGATATGATTTCTATCTCGCTCACCCTGATGAAACTCTCATCGTTATCACTGCCGACCATGAAACCGGCGGCATGGGACTCGGTAACAACTCTATCGGCTATGACCTCAGATTGAAGGCTTACGAGAGCCAGAGAATTTCCAAAGACCTCTTTGACGAACACTGCCGCAAGCTCATCAAGAGCGGAGATATTCCCACATGGGAGCAGATGCAGCAGTATCTGAAGGAGAAGCTTGGTTTCTGGGGTGATGTCAAGCTCTCTGAAAAGCAGACAGAAAAGCTTAAGGAAGCATACTCGAAATGCTTTG
>JAIDQW010000086.1 GCA_029062075.1 Paramuribaculum sp. | reverse complement strand
CCTGCGCGGGTCGCACCACGACGCCGAAGATGCTCGCATCGGACCCTGCAGCGAGTGTGACATCGCTCTCGGAGATAGCTCCGACAGCCTTGTGAAGCACATTGACCTGTATTTCAGGAGTAGAAAGCTTGATGAGCGCATCAGAGAGTGCTTCAATAGAACCATCCACGTCGCCTTTGACAATGATATTGAGCTCCTGGAAGTTGCCGATAGCACGGCGACGACCAATATCTTCAAGGGTGAGGATTTTCTTGGTACGGAGCCCGAGCTCGCGCTGGAGCTGCTCACGCTTTGTGGCAATTTCTCTTGCTTCCTGCTCGGTGTCCATGACATTGAATGTGTCACCGGCAGTGGGTGCTCCGTTGAGACCGAGAATAAGAGCGGGCTCTGCGGGACCAGCTGATTTGATGCGCTGGTTACGCTCGTTGAACATAGCCTTTACTTTACCGTAGTGGGTACCTGCGAGAATAGTGTCGCCAACACGCAGGGTGCCGTTCTGCACGAGCACAGTGGCGATATATCCCCTACCCTTGTCGAGTGATGACTCAATGATTGAGCCTGTGGCGTTTCTATTCGGATTAGCCTTAAGTTCGAGCATTTCAGCTTCCAGAAGTACCTTTTCCATGAGTTCCTCAACTCCAGTGCCTTTCTTAGCCGAAATGTCCTGGCTCTGGTATTTACCGCCCCACTCTTCAACGAGGTAATTCATGTTTGCGAGTTCCTCCTTGACCTTGTCGGGATTAGCGGCGGGCTTATCAATTTTGTTTATTGCGAACACAATAGGCACTCCGGCAGCTGAGGCATGGTTGATTGCTTCGACTGTCTGCGGCATGACATTATCGTCTGCAGCGACTATGATGATACAGATGTCGGTGACTTTCGCACCACGGGCACGCATAGCGGTGAAAGCTTCGTGACCGGGGGTGTCAAGGAATGTGATGTGACGACCATCGGCGAGTTTGACATTATATGCACCGATATGCTGCGTAATACCGCCAGCCTCGCCGGCAATAACGTTTGCATTTCGGATATAGTCAAGCAGCGAAGTCTTACCGTGATCGACATGACCCATGACTGTGACAATCGGGGGACGCTCCATGAGCTGAGATTCATCATCCTCTTCCTGAGCGATAGCTTCAACAACTTCCGCGCTGACGTATTCGGTCTGGAATCCGAATTCTTCCGCTACAATATTGATGGTTTCCGCGTCAAGACGCTGATTGATACTCACCATAACGCCAAGATTCATGCAGGTAGCGATGACGTTGTTGATGGGAACATTCATCATTGAAGCGAGGTCGTTTGCAGTAACAAATTCGGTGAGCTTAAGTACCTTGCTTTCCGCAGCTTCCAGTTCCTGAGCCTCACGCTCGCGGTTTGCCACAGCCTCACGCTTTTCCTTACGCCATTTAACACCTTTTTTCTGACCCTTGTCCTTGCTGGTCAGGCGAGCGAGTGTTTCTTTAACCTGTTTCTGCACATCTTCCTCGCTGACTTCCGCGTGCTGCTGATGACGAGCTTTGTCACGGTTGCCACGGTTACCTCTGCGGTCATCACGCGACTTATTATCGTTTCTGCCCTGAGACTGAATCTGCTGTCCGGGGTTTTCAATGTCGATTTTTTCTTTGCCGCCGATACGTTTGCGTTTTTTCTTATCACCTGTCTGCACTGCCTGAGCATTGGCTTTAGCGGCAGCACGTCTCTCCTCCTTGCCTTTTTTCTTGGGGCGGGTTGACTGGTTGATAGTTGAAAGATCAATCTTACCGATGACATTAATCTGAGGTCCTACTTTAGGAGTGCCTAATGTAAACACCTCCTCTTGAGCTTTGGGAGCTTCCTGAGTTTTAGGTTCTTCCGCTTTTTGTACTGGCTTTTCAGCCTGAGGTGCCTTGGGTTCGGATTTTTGCTGCGGCTCAGCTTTTGGAGCATCCTTAGCTTCGGGCTTCTGAGTCTCAGTTTTTGCAGCAGCCTGATTAGCCTCCTTGGGTTTCTGCACCTCGGAAGCTTGCGCTTTGGGTGCTTCGGGCTTCGGCGCCTCTGCTTTAGGTGTTTCAACCTTTGCGGGAGCCTGTTTGGGCGCTTCAGCCTTGGGAGCCTCCTTTTTAGGTGCGCTTTCAGCCGGTGCCTTCACCGGTTCGGTTTCTTTAGGCTTGTCAGCTACCTGTCTGCCGTTAGAAAGGTCAATCTTGCCGAGAACTTTTGGTCCTCGTGCGGGCTCCGGTTCCAGCTTAATCTCTTCGGCACGCGGTGCGGGTTTCGTCTTAGCAGCCTGACGATCCACCGATATCTTCTCACTCTCTGATTTGAGAGCACGGTCGGGTTTATACTCTTTTACGAGTATTTCATAAACATCCTCGTCGATACGTGCGTTGGGGCTGTCATCGACTTTGATACCTTTTTTGCGCAGAAACTCGATAATTGTCGGTACTGCCACATTCAGATCTATTGCTGCTTTACTAATCTTGGTTCTCGGCATGTATGATTGTTTAATATGTATTCTTAATTACGTTCCAGTTATAATTTATTCCGCAGAGTCTTCTTCTATTTCCTCATCCTCGAATTCGGCACGAAGCACTTCGAGAAGATTGTCCACTGTTGACTCTTCGAGGTCTGCCTTTTCAATGAGCATTTCGCGGGGAGCGTTGAGCACAGCCTTAGCGGTAACAAGTCCGAGATTTTTGAGGGCGTCGATAACCCATGAGTCAATTTCGTCCTTGAATTCATCAAGGTAGATATCCTCTTCAAAAGCCTCCTCGGTGTCGCGGTACACATCAATAACGTAGCCTGTGAGCATAGAGGCGAGCTTGATGTTCAAACCACCCTTACCTATAGCGAGAGACACCTCTTCTGGGCGGAGAAATACTTCCGCTTTCTTCTCTTCCTCATCGATTCGGATGGATGAAACTCTCGCGGGGCTTAGTGCACGCTGAATGAACAGCGAAGGATTTGAAGTGTAGTTGATGACATCAATATTCTCATTTCTAAGCTCACGAACGATTCCGTGGATGCGGCTGCCTTTCACTCCGACACAAGCGCCGACAGGGTCGATGCGGTCGTCATAGCTCTCAACCGCTATCTTTGCTCTCTCACCCGGGATACGGGCAACGGCACGGATATTGATGAGACCGTCGTGAATTTCAGGCACCTCAAGTTCGAAAAGGCGGCGAAGGAAGTTTTCGCTTGTGCGGGATACTGTGATTTTCGGGTTGTTGTTTTTGTTGTCAACATTTTCAACCACGGCGCGCACTGTTTCGCCCTTACGGAAGAAGTCGCCGGGGATACTCTCGCTCTTGGGGAGAAGAAGCTCGATCTTGTCATCATCAAGAAGAAGAGTCTCACGGCTCCAGGTCTGATAAACTTCTCCGGCAACTATTTCTCCCTGCAACTCGGAGAACTTGTTGTAAATCGCCTCTTTCTGGAGGTCGAGAATCTTGCTCTGCAGAGTCTGGCGCAGGTTAAGGATTGCACGGCGTCCGAAGTCGGCAAAAATTATTTCTCTGGTATGCTCGTCACCGATTTCCGCATCGGGGTCCTGGTCGGCACGAGCATCAGAGAGACTGATCTGGAGATTGGGGTCGGTAACCTCACCGTCGGGCACAACTTCGAGGTTCTGGAATATCTGCACGTCTCCCTTGTCGGGATTCATGATAACGTCGAGGTTCTCATCAGTGCCAAACATCTTTGCGAGCACATTGCGGAAAGACTCTTCCAGCACGCTAATCATGGTGGTTTTGTCAATATTCTTCAGTTCTTTGAACTCGTTAAAATGCGCCACCATATTCGGTGTCTCTTCTTTCTTAGCCATTTTGGTGTTGGTATGGTGTTGAATTATTTAAAATCTATATAGTATTTCACTTCTTTAGTATCGGCAACCGCGAGAACTTCGTCCTCCTGCTTCATAACCGGTCGTTTAGCTCCCGGCTCCTTGACCTTGCGCTCGGTGGTGATGGTAAATGCCGAACAATCGGGCTCCACAGACTTTAGAATTCCACGCAGCTTGCGCCCGTCGCGGGTGAGCACCTCAACCGGATTTCCGATATTCTTAAGGTACTGTCCGAGAACCTTGAATGGTGCGGTAAGTCCGGCAGAGCCTACTTCGAGGGAATAATCCTCAACATCGCGGTCAAAAGCCGCTTCTATCTTGCGGTTGATATCCACGCAAGCATCGAGGTCCACCCCTGTGGGACTGTCAATCTCCACCGTGATGATATTATCCGGTGTCACCTTTACATCAACTATAAAAGCATCCGTATTGGCAATAGCCTGCTCAACTGTTTCGTATATTTTCTGTTTGTCTATCATACATTATATAAAAGGAGGAAGCTAAACGCCTCCTCCGTGACTTTTCATTGCAAAGTTACTAATTCTTTTCACAAAACAGCTCTGAATTAGTTTAACTACCTCTACAATAGTATCCGTTTAACAGATATTTTTGATTATTTTTTATTTTTTAATACTTCCTCAGCCATCTTCCTTAAATCCGGATTTTCAAGCAAAGTCTTTACCAACTTAGCCGCTTCTGCCAGATTATCACCGCTTTTAGTGTTCTCCATAATACTCTTCAACTCTATTATGCCGAGTCCAACTGCGCCAACAGTCGTGAACAGAGGGAAAGGTGGCAGATTCCAGCCGGAAAACTTGCGTAGAAACAGAATTGCAGCGATAATCATAACGTCAATTGCAGTCATTGCAAAGAGGGTCAGATAATAACCGCCGGCTTTATCTACCGTTGTCCGAAAACCCCGCGACGTGAGTTTTTCACCGTTGCGCCTGGCTTTGGCGAGCCCGCTGCGCAAATCGGCAGCTATGGCAATCAGTACTCCGA
>JAIDQW010000085.1 GCA_029062075.1 Paramuribaculum sp. | reverse complement strand
GGCTTATAATAATTGGTGCTGTATGCATCGCAACTATTATCGGAGCGCTGATTGACAGAGTATTTCTTAACCGCAAGATTGGCAACCTGAAAGGCTTTCGCCCTTATTATATTCCACAAATTGTGAAAGAAATTTCTACAAAGGATAGTAAAATTAAAAAATAATATCTACCTTTGTGCCCGCTGACTGAATAACGGTTAGTCCGGGGTGTAGCACAGTTGGCAGCGCGCCACGTTCGGGACGTGGAGGTCGGAAGTTCGAGTCTTCTCACCCCGACATAATATTTTTAACAAGGCTGTGTCAAAATTCCCGATTTTGACACGGTCTTTTCGGTTTGTAGGAGGCAGGGGAACTAAGTCATTACTCCGTTTCTTATGTCCGCCGCCCTCAATGAACCATTAAAGTTTTATAAACCAATGGATAAAGAACTTGACTGGAGTAATCTGTCGTTTGGGTATATTCCCACCGATTACAACGTGAGATGCCGCTATTCCAACGGCAAATGGGGCGAAATTGAGGTATCCAGCTCCGAAATCATCAATCTTCACATCGCTGCCACATCCCTGCACTACGGTCAGGAAATTTTTGAGGGACTGAAAGCATTCCGAGGCAAAGACGGCAAGGTCAGAATTTTCCGCCTTGAAGAAAATGCCGCCAGAATACGCTCAAGCGCTGAAGGCATCATGATGCAGCCTGTTCCCGAAGACCTTTTCCGCAAAATGGTAATCGAGGCTGTGAAACTTAACGCCCGGTTCATACCTCCCTACGGCAGCGGAGCCTCATTATATATCCGTCCACTCGAAATCGGCACAAGCGCCCAGGTGGGAGTCAAGCCATCTGAAGAATATCTTTTCTTAGTGCTTGTCACTCCCGTTGGTCCCTACTTCAAGGAGGGATTCAAACCCACAAACATCTGCATAATGCGCGAGTTTGACCGCGTTGCTCCAAAGGGCACCGGCAGATGGAAAGTAGGCGGTAACTATGCAGCCAGTCTCGAAGCCGGCGAGCGCGCCCACAAGGAGGGTTACAGCGCCGTTCTTTATCTCGACCCCAAGGAGAAGAAATATGTGGACGAATGTGGCCCTGCAAACTTCTTCGCCATAAAAAACGGCAAATACATCACCCCTGCCAGCGAGTCTATTCTCCCCTCGATCACCAATAAGAGCCTGATGACTCTTGCCCGCGATATGGGAGTAGAGGTTGAGGAACGCCACATACCCATCGAAGAGCTTGCCGAGATAGATGAGGCAGGTGCTTGCGGCACAGCAGCAGTTGCATCTCCGGTTGCCGAGATACACGACCTTGACAACGGCACCAAGTACATCGTGTCAAAAGATGGCAACCCCGGACCTGTTACAACCGCCCTCTATAATAAGCTCCGCGCTGTTCAGCTCGGTGAAGAGCCGGATGTTCACGGCTGGAACACTATTGTAGAAGGAATATGACCGATTACCGGAAGATAATTGACAAATACTATCCCGCGAGCTCACCCTTGCGGGATATTTATATCCGCCACTGCCGTGCGGTTGCTGACAAGGCTCTCTCCATCGCCTCCGCGCTAAAGTTACCGGTTTCACCACAACGGATTGAGGCTGCCGCGATGCTCCACGATATTGGCATTTTCGCCACAAATGCGCCCGGCATTGAGTGTCATGGCTCTGAGCCATATATTCGCCACGGTATTATAGGAGCGCAAATTCTCCGTGCCGAAAATGTTGACGAAGATATTGCCGCAACCGCAGAATTACATACCGGAGCCGGAATTACGGCTTCAGAAATCCGGTCACAGAATCTACCGTTGCCTGTGAGGGATTACTGTCCTCAAACACAGCTTCAACGTCTAATCTGCTATGCCGACAAATTTTTCAGTAAAAGCGGCGACATGAAAGAAAAGACTTTTGAAAAAGTACGAGCATCCATAGCTAAATTCGGCACTGACAGTTTGAACAGGTTTGACAATATGCACAAAGAGTTTTCCACTTCATCTACTGATTAGCCGCACATCTTCAACTTCTCATACTCCTTTTTGGCATCAAAGCAAGGGCATGCTTTTGCCGCAAAATCCCTATGCCCGTAAATACTCGCCGAAGGATATCTTTCAAGCAATTCCAGGAGCAATCTCCTCAATGATGATTTCTGCGCATCCGTCCGGGTGTCGCAAGGCATACCATTCCCATCTAATCCGCCAACATACACCACACCGATACTTGTTGCATTCTTACCCTTGCAGTGAGCACCCACTTCATTCTCACCTCTACCCGACACAACTACACCATCAAGCATCACCACATAATGATATCCTATACCATTCCACCCACGCGACTTATGCCACACATCTATTTCACCCGCTGTAACATTGCGCCCGGCTTTTGTCGCGGTACAATGCACTATTATTTCTTGTATTTTTCTCATGTGTTTTATATTATTAAGATAAATTTCTATTGCAAATTTACCAAGTTATAAAACAAATATACAAGAAACAATCGTTAATTATATTTAATTGTATCAATTTATCTCAGGAAATTCCTCACTTACAAGCATTTCCAATTCACCCGATGAACCAACCGGCTTAAGCACCAGCATCACTCTTGAGCCGGGAACGGATTTTACCATAGCCATAGCGGAATCCGGGGGTAGCACCATGCAAGCCGTTGCCAGAGCATCTGCTATCATAGCATTTTCAGCTATTACAGTAGCACTCAGCACATTCCCTTCTGCCGGACGGCAACTGCGAGGGTCTATCGTGTGCCAAACCTTGCCTGTCTCAGTCTCACGATAATTTCGGTAATTTCCAGATGTAGCAATTCCACAATCTGTCAACTCTATTATTGCCATTCGTTCATGCACAACCTCTGAATTATTTTCGACCGGTGCATCAATCATAATGTGCCATTTCTCCCCCCGGCGATTTTTTCCCTTCAGAGAAATTTCCCCGCCTATTTCCACCATATAATTCTCGCACCCGTTTCTTTCAAGCATCTCTCCAACCATATCGCAACCAAAACCTTTGGTAATTGCGCTGAAATCAAATTCCATGCGGTCCGCATGTTTCAAAAAGCAGTTTTCAATATAGCTTTTTACCACCCCG
>JAIDQW010000084.1 GCA_029062075.1 Paramuribaculum sp. | reverse complement strand
TGGCAGGAGCGATCCGTGCTCCGATGATGGCACTGTTTCTAACAGTAGAAATGACAGGTTGCTACTCACTATTCTTCCCTGATCTAATTGTTTGTGGTGTTTCCTTCGGGGTTATAAGACTTTTGTCAAACAGAGATTATTTTGAACGCAGATCATTCTTCAAAAAAATACTTTAATTCTATCACAATTTCAGCGAATAATTGTCGTTAAAGTTGTGATGACTATGCTTAGATCAATTTATTTGCTTATACTCCTGATTATTTCGGCAATGGAATTAAGTGCCGAAAATTTCACATTGCGCGGTAGAATAATCGATGAGGCTGGTGAGCCTATAGAGGGAGCTACAGTTAAAGTATCGCCAGGTTTTGCCGGTACTATTAGTAAAAATAATGGAGAATATCGCTTGTCATGTGCCGCCTCAGACACCGTAATCATAACATATTCCTGTATAACCTACAGGACTGTTACAAGAAAACTGATTAAACCCGAAGGTGAACTCAATATTAATATAAAGTTACAATCCTCTGAAAAAGAGATCGGAGAGGTTGTAGTAAGTGAAATACGAAAACAAACAAGCTCAACTCAAAGAATAGATACACAGGATTATAGAAAGAATGCAGCTGATCCAACTGGCGGTGGTATTGAATCTATGCTGTCAACAATGCCCGGTGTTACAGGTGCTAATGAATTAAGTAATCAATATTCGGTGCGTGGAGGTTCATACGATGAAAATACTGTATATATTAATGGTTTTGAAGTCTATCGTCCGCAATTGGTGAGTACATCCGCACAGGAAGGTTTAAGCATTATTAATCCGGATTTAACTAAATCTGTTGAATTTTCAACCGGCGGTTTTGGTGCACAGTATGGCGATAGGATGTCATCGGTTTTGGATGTGCAGTATCGTAAACCCAACAAATTTGATGCTTCACTAAATGCGAGTTTGATGGGTGTCGAAGCTGCAGTAGGAACTGCATCAACTAAATTCACCCAGTTGCATGGTATAAGATATCGCCGCAATGGTTCTATTTTATCCACTACAGATACTAAAGGAGAATATAATCCTGACTTTTTTGACTGGCAATCATATTTAGTCATTAATCCATCAAACAGAATAAAAATCACATTTCTGGGCGATGTGAATTTAGCTAATTACCGGTTTGAACCCGCTGACCGAAATACAAATTTCGGGACTATGGATGATGTTAAAAAATTCAAGGTTTATTTTGATGGCAATGAAAAAGATAAATTCGCTGGTATCTTTGCAGGTACCGGTTTTGATTTTAGAGTAAATAAAGCAACTACCCTCGCACTGCAGTTATCTGGATATAGAGGAGATGAGCTTGTCACTTATGATATATCCGGTGAATACTGGCTTGACCAAGCCGGCTCAGATGACAGTATGATTGGCGGTGAAATGGGAGTAGGTAGATATAAAGACCATGCGAGAGACAGACTTAAATCAAAAATTTTCACCACTTCTTTAAGAGGAATAACAACTATTAAATCACACTCTCTCACCTATGGTTTAACTCTTAAGAATATGGAAATGAACGATAATTCCAGAGGTTGGGAAAGTAGAGACTCAGCCGGATACTCATTGCCGGTGGAGGATATGCTAAGGGTATTTTATTTTACCAGGTCTGAAAATGAATTATCCAGTTCACAGTTCACTGCATACATTCAGGACAATATCAAATTAACAGGTAGATTTGGCTATTTTAATGTTAGTGCCGGTATTCGCGCTACATATACATCCTTTAATAAAGAATTTATATTGAGTCCCCGTGCTCAAATTGGTTTTGTGCCTGCGACTGCTCCAAAGTGGGCATTCCGATTAGCCACTGGTCTGTATCATCAAACACCATTTTTCAAAGAAATAAGGAAAGCAGACAAACTATATGAGGGTGTTTACGAGTTAAATCTTAATCGAGATATAAAGTCTCAGAAAAGTATTCAGTTTGTGTTGGGAGCTGACTATACTTTCAGAGCTTTCAACAGACCTTTTAAACTCTCCGGTGAGGCGTATTATAAAAGATTATCTGATATTATCC
>JAIDQW010000083.1 GCA_029062075.1 Paramuribaculum sp. | reverse complement strand
AAAGATGGCGAAGACTCAACCTCACTTGTAATATCCGGCATATCCTCACCTTTATCGCTGCAACTAAACAGAGTCAGCCCTATAAAACACGCAGCCAGAACAAAAAATTTATTCATACTCATATATATTTTATAGCCCTTTTGAGGCAAAATCAAATCGTAATGTCACGCCCCACGTCAGAGGCATTCCTCGCTGAAAAAATGTATTCCCTATTGATTTAAAGCTGAATACATTATATTTACTATCTGTGAGATTCTTACCCCAGAATTCAAGTGTGGCGCATCCGCTTTTAGCGGAAACACCGGCACCAAGCACAGCGTATGCTTTCTGGCTACGGGTATTCTCCTCATCCCAATAAATATTTCCAGCCCCACGAACATTTACATTGAACACCAGCTCATCTATCAGTCTGTTAACCGGATGCGTGTAAGTCACACCGGCAAAAAGAGTGTTTGCGGGAGCGTATGGGACTCTTTTACCGGAAAAATCCTGTACCCCGTTGAAAAACTCCTTGAAAGTTGCATGGGTGTAACCATAGGATGCATTCATCAACCAGCGGGAAGAGGGTAAATAGCTCACCTGAAACTCCGCACCAAAGCTCTCTGTTTTCCCGGCATTAGTAGTTATTCTACCGGTTGTGGTGCCATCCGGAAACGTTGTAACCTGCTGGTCTCTGCAGTCGATATAAAACATAGCCATATCTGTTAACACCTTTCCCTCAGCACACACTATGTGCGCTCCTGCTTCATAATTCCAGCTTTTCTCTGGATTATAACCCACAATATCATCAACATCATATTTCATTCCCAGCCCCATAAGCCCCATTACACGCTGCTGAAGCACATCACTGAACATCTGGGTATTGTATCCGCCACTTTTATAACCTTTGCCTACAGATACATACACATTACTGCGCGAATGCATAGGCAAATCGTAGCTTACAGACAACTTCGGCAACAGCTCTACGAACGATTTATGCATCATGCCTCGGTCATCAATATCAATCGGCTCTTTAGAAAACACTTTTATGTCTGCGGGATCGGTGGCATTATAAACAGTATATCCGGAATTTGCGCTGCTGTGATAACGCAATCCAACGCGCTCGTAATCAAGCCTGACACCTGCTGTGAAATTCCATTTACCTACACTGACTTCGCTCTCATGATAAACAGCCAGTCCCCATGTGGGCATTGTGAAACGGCTTCCGAGCAGAAACTCATCATCATCCCATTTGATTGGAAAGTCAGGATTAACCTCATTCCGTTTACCCTCAATAAGCTGAGCTATTCCATAATCCTTAAACGTCACAGGGGCATTCATCGAAGTGCGCTTATAAAAACCGAAAGCGCCACCGAGCCAGCGATAGCTATCCCCTACACTTCCGCGTACTATAAAATCCTGAGTCACCGCCCATTCTTTGCGCTTCTGGGTCAGAGTAAAATAGTCCTGCGGCAAAAAATCCTGATCCAGGGTCATATTATCGTCTATATATTGAACGCTGGTGATACCGGACAAACTCCATGAATTACCGTGATATTTCAGCGTCAAGCCATCGGCAAAGCTGTTGCGCCTGTAAAAACAGGTATCATTGTAATTTATCTCGCAGCTTCCTTCGTAGGCATACGGATAGCCACCTGAGCGGGATAAGGTAAACCATGCGGCATTTTCAAGACTCAGACGCGAATTAGGTTTCCAGTCGGTTTTCCAGCGCAGGCTCCCCCCCTTGTCCCGGTCGGCATGGCTACCGTTGTATTCATTCCGTCTTATACCGCCGAAGTAATGAAAATCGCCCGACAGTGACATTCCCAATGCTGGAGAAAATTTGCGGTAGTGAGATAACGAAGCTCGATACAGGTTGCCCCTTCCCGTTTCAGCAAGAGCCCTTGTGCCCTGGTAGCTTAGTGGTGAGATAGTGTAGATATTAATCAGTCCACCCATTGTATTCCGGCCGTATAGAGTGCTTTGCGCTCCACGAATTATCTCCATGCGGGCTATGTCAGGAATATCGAAATCATAGTTATCCTTATTCAGAAAGGGCACATTGTCAATATTCAGCCCCACCACAGGCTGATCTATTCTCGCCCCAATACCTCGAACATATATACTTGAAGTCATGCGTGAGCCATACTGCGGCATATAGACATTAGGAGCAAGCTCGCTTACCCCACGCACACTCGCTATATTAAGCCGTTCTAACTGAGCCCGGTTCACCACAGTGCCCGCTACCGGATGAAGGGTGAGATCCGCAGCCTGTTTAATTGCTGTGACAGTAACTTCGCCTATCGCTTTTTCAAGACGGGTCAGGGTGTCTGCCGGCTCTGATTCTCCGGCAAACATCATCAATGGTAAAAAAAATACCGATATGGCAAGAATTCTTTTCAAAAGCGGCTCTACGTTTATATATTAATTAAGGTGTACCTTGATTACGATACAACCCTATGCTCACACAACCGAAACGCCTGCAAAGATAGGCTTTATATATGACATTTTCACATCCCGTCAATATTATTCGCCACTGTCCCCATTTCTCACCGATATTGCCATATCCAAAACTTATTCAGGATACTTGTGCACCCGAATTCATTCAATGAGGAATCTCCTAAAATATTTACCATTGTTAATCAGGTGCTTAATCCTATAAATGAGGAATTTCTAATTCTATATTTGTAACAATCCGTCTGATTATTTTCCATAACTTTGCATTCAAAGATTCCGCATGGTACAATAAAAAATATCTGCCAAATGAAAATCCCTAAAATCCCGCCATACATTTGTATTGCCGTATTATTATTCTTGACAAACAATAAGGCTTTTGCCGAAAACACTATTGCACGCATTGCCGAATATGCCCCCGAGATGCCGGACACATTTATTGTTCAGACAAAGGAATTATCCAACTCTTCTCAAAAGCAGACCCTTAATATTACATTTGAAATACGTGCCAAAGGCACTGATTTCGATATTTACTCAACTGAACTCCATGTCCATGATTCTATCATTGTGCCGTTGGTGCCACTTTCTATGAGTGTAAGCGCATCGGAAACTGCCGATAGCCTTGTCACTTGGAACTGCGACATAGAATTTCCTTACAGAGCTATCTTTTATAATGATGACGTGTGGGTGCTCAACACATCCCACGGGCAGTCCTGCTATAATTTGATACCGGAATCCATACGAAATTATAATGTGATGAAATTATCGGAACAGCGCAGCAACATGAATAAACGAGCAGTAGCCGGCATATTACTTGCCGGAGTACTAACTTTGTGTTTCATTGACATATATCGAAGAGGTAAACGCAAAAGCATCAAAGACAAGCTATTTATCGAGGAACAGTTTGCTATAAAGGACTTTGCTAATGCTGAACTCAAAAAAAAGGTTGATACTCTTTATGCCGATCGGTGGCGAGCTTTCAATCATCTCTGCAATGAATATTTCAACAAAAAAGACGCATATGCAGAAAGCGTCCGCCTGTCTGTCTTTAAAGAGCTTGAAAAACAGATAGCCGCCATGCGCAGTCATCAGTCACTTATAGAACTTGAACAACTTGTGAATATTTACGATGACAATATCTTGCAACAAATCCGGGTTCAGATTCCCTCACTCACTAAAAAAGACACTGCATTCCTCACATACCTGTTTTCAGGTTTCTCTCCTCGTGCAATCTGCCTTTTCACAGATATAAAAATAAAAAACTTCTACAACCGAAAAGCACGATTGAAGGATAAGATTCTTGCCTCCGGAGCACCGGACAGCGAGAAATTTGCATCAAAACTATAGCTAAATGGCTGAAATTCAGCATGAGGAATAATCAATAAATTCTTCACCTCATTTTCAGATAGTTAGACTTCGGAATGAGAACTATTTGCTTACCGGAATCTATATTGGTAAGTAGTTTGGTGGAGTAACTTTGGCGAAAAATAAACAGTTACTCACATTTACTCATTTCGTTATGTACCGAATTTTACTACTCGCAATTTCTGTCATTGCCATTTGTTCTCAGGCATCGGCACAGACCGGTGAAACTCTCACAGTCCGAACTAATGCCATAAACGGCTGGACCGGAGAGGCATTGAAAACAGCTGAAGCTATCATGCTGTCTAAATCCACCAATGACACAATCCCTGCCTCACGCAGCTTCACATATAGAGGTTACGGGAATAATATGGTACTTTACACAGATTTGAATTTCAAGGTTCCGCGTAAACCGGACTCCTACATTCTCAAGGGTTATGCCGAAGGCTACGACACCGTTTATGCCACTGTTGACATTGACAGAATTGGATCCAGAGAGACCTTGAAAGAAATTCCTTCACTGGAGTTTTACAAGCAATCAAAGATCCTCGGCACCGCTTCTGTAACTGCAACCAAAGTGAAATTCTACCATTCCGGCGACACTCTTGTCTACAATGCCGATGCCTTCAGGCTACCGGAGGGTTCGATGCTTGACGCACTCATTAATCAGTTGCCGGGTGTGGAGTTGAACGATGATGGTGAAATATTTGTGAATGGCAAGAAAGTCGAGAGCCTTTTGTTGAATGGCAAAGACTTCTTCAAGGGCGACCGGCTCGTGATGCTTAACAACCTTGGAGCATATACAGTCAATCAGGTTAAGGTGTATGACAAGCTCAGCGAGCGGAGTCTGCTTGCCGGACGCGATCTTGGCGACAGCGAGTTTGTCATGGACGTCAAACTGAAAAAGGAGTACATGAATGGCTACATCAGCAATGTAGAGGTAGGAGCAGGAACAGCGGACAGGTATATGGCGCGGCTGTTCGGTATGTGGTACACCACCCGATCAAGGGTCACTATTCTCGGCTCGCTAAACAACCTCAATGACAACCGTACCCCGGGACAGAACACAGCATGGGCGGCAACCACGACTCCGGGCGACACCCGCACCAAAATGGGAGGTGTGGAATACAACTTCAACGGAAACGGCAACAAATGGGAACTTAGTGGCGATGCGACAGTGCAGCACACACGCTCATTCAACACAGCCGACACTTACACCACCAACTTCCATCCGGACAGGCGTACCTATGGCACCACATTCGCCGGTTCGATTTCCCATAATTTGAAAGTAAAGACAAAGCACTCACTCAGGCTCCGTCCCGAGAATCAATTCTATATGGCTAATGTAAGCATGAATTACCAGAACAGTGACAGAAGCAGCAACTCCCTATCCGGAACCTTCAATTCTGCTACAGAACAGCTTACGCGCACTCTGCTTGAACAGATTTTCAACGGCTCGCTGTCATCATTCGCCGACAACCCGGTCTATACCTCCCTCACACGCTCGCTTACAAACGGGCATACCCTGGATGCGGGAGGAAGCTTATGGGGGGAATATAACGTACCACATACCCCGGATCTGATAGATTTTAATATTGGAGGAGACTACACACAGCGTAAATACCGGACCTTCAACCTGTATGACATCAATTACAATGCGACCGGGAACCGTGCTACCGACTACCAGTTCATAAATAACTCCCCCGACCATTCATGGTCTTTATTCGCAGGCATGGGCTATGACTTCCTGTACTCGGATAAAGGACATCTACACATCTCACCTCTATGGAAACACTCATCTGTCACACAAAATTCATATCTCTACCAACTCGACAGGCTCGCGGACATCGGTGTTTTCGGAATTTTGCCGGAAGATTATCTTTCAGCTCTTGACAACAACCAGACCTATCTCAGCAGTCAGAAAGATGACAAAGCGGCACTTAATTTAGACTTTGTGCATAAGATTGAATTTAATAGTAATCGTTATATGAATATACAAATTACTCCTCGTTTAAACCATTCATGGCGACGTCTTGACTACCGCCAGGGTGATGTTCACCAGAAAGTGTCCAAAAACTCATTCTATATAGATGCGTATGCCAGATTCGCATTCAATTACTCAGGAAAAGACCAGATTGTGCTGACATACAACCGTAACACCAACCTTATTGCGCTCAACCGTCTCGTTGATGTGGTTGACACACGCGACCCGCTAAACATATTTGTTGCCTCCACAGGACTTAAAAACTCCGCAAACAACAATTTCAATCTGGAATGGCATAAATTTAAAAGCACAAAGCACCGTTGGAACAACTATTTAAGCCTAAAATACGCTTTCACTGAAAACGCTCTTGTAAACTCATACAGCTACAACCCCGAAACAGGTGTACGAACCTACCGCATGCAGAATGTCAGCGGCAATTGGAACGGAAGCATAACCGAAAGCCCGACAAAAACATTTGGAGCAAAAGACCAGTTCCTCTTATATTCGGCAAGTACGGTCGGATACAGCCAATCCACCGGTATGCTCGCAATGGCAGGAACAGATTTCAACAAAAACATTGTCCGGAACCTTATGCTTAGCCAGACCCTCAATTTCACTTGGTCAATCGGCAAGCAGAAATTAGGATTCAAGGGCGGAATCAAATGGCGCGACACCAAAGGCACCGACTCAGGCTTCAAAAATTTCTCCGCGACTGACGCATATTACGGCATCAACGGTGTGTTCTCACTCCCCTACAGGTTCGGAATCTCAACCGACTTGACATTATACACCCGAAACGGATATGCGCAGAGCGGCATCAACTCAACCAAGGCGGTTTGGAACGGTCGCCTCACCTACACCGTCAAAGGCGGCAAATGGCTGATAATGCTCGACGGCTTCGATCTGCTCCATCAGCTCGACAATGTGACTTACAACGTCAGCGACCAGGCACTGACAGAGGTCTATACAAATGTTCTTCCGCGCTACGGCTTGCTCCACATCCAGTACAAGTTCGTATTGCAGCCCAAAAAGAAATAATTTTCTTGACCTGTCCGGCATTTGAAACTACTAAAAGACTATTTTTGAAACCATCTGGCTATTATTCACCTTTTTTGCTTATCTTTGCCAGCTGAAAACATTCGGCGATTAATAGCATGACGGATGTTTTTCATTCGTAACAGTAAACAAACGGTACTAAATATTTAGACTCATGGCACAGCAAGAAGACGTGTTCAAAAAAATAGTTTCACATGCCAAGGAATATGGCTTTGTGTTCCAGTCAAGCGAAATTTACGATGGTCTCGCAGCGGTTTATGACTACGGTCAGAACGGCGTTGAGATGAAAAACAATATCAAACGCTACTGGTGGGACGCTATGAC
>JAIDQW010000082.1 GCA_029062075.1 Paramuribaculum sp. | reverse complement strand
TAATCATTCTATTCCGGTACAGACGGGATGTCAGAGCCGGATTTTTCTCACGAAATATACTTCACAAATATGTATAAAAAAGTATTAATACTAATCATCTCTTTTCTTTGCGTAAACTTTATTTTCGCTCAGGTAAAGAAGGTAAAAGTGGAGCCGGCGTTTGTGGCGGTAAAGTTACTCGATATGGTGGAGAGCAAGGATTATCCGGAGGTGTGTCTGTACTACGGCTATCAGCCGGATTCAACCGCTGCCGAGGGTTCGCATATTTACACGGATAGCAAAGGCTCTTCTGTCTATTGGATTGATTCCCATACCGAGGACTCCGACTCTATCCACGAGATAAAGTTCCGCACCAGCCAGAGTGTCAGCGCAATAGAGAGTGCCCTCACTCAGTGCGGCTATAAAAAAACCACCACCCCGAAGGTGGATATTCCGTCTGTCAACGGCACCCGATTCGAGAAGCGAAACAAGTACAGCGACCGCTCCAGGGTCATTATCATCCAGCCCGGCTCGCCAAATACTCTCCATCTAATCCGCAAGCGATAGACCACATTTTACACATCACAACAAAAAAGCTGCCTGAAGGCAGCTTTTTTCATATCTTCTTGATAACTCTCCGCTTCATCAGCGGCACCGCTACATTTGCCACTAAAGCCCCAAACAATGAGCAATATGTGCAGAAAATCATCAGATTCATTACCGTTATGCTGTCGGAAGCGTAACTCTCGGCTGAAAATTTCACACCGAAAATCAAAGTAACTACCGCAGCGATTACACAAACCCACATCTCGGTATTTGCTGCGACTCTCCGCTTTCTTTCAGGGAGCCTGTTAAGAACAGTCCTTGTAAACCACGGATTATATGGTGCATTCGGAAGCTCATTTTTAAGCAATGCACCCAATTTTTTATCCTCCAGATTATTGTTTTTCATAACGCATTTAAAACTTTAGCCATTTTTGTTCGAGCTCTTGACAAATACACCTTGATAGTACCTTCTGGCAAATCGGTTATTGACGCAATCTTCTTTATCGGCTGATCCTCCATGTAAAAAAGCAGAACCAACGTCCGTTCAGTCTCATTAAGAGAATTAAGCGCCACACTTACATCGTGCTTGGACTCAGCTTCTCTCTCCGGATTCAGGTTTGAATCAGCCACATCAGCAGCTGCCTCAATTCCCGCAACCATCTCCTTACGAGTCGCAAGAAACTCCCTGTATGCAATCTTATACAGCCAGGTCTTGAACCGAGCCAATCCCTTGAATGACCGGATTGAAACATACGCTTTCAGAAAAGTTTCCTGAGCGATATCATCAGTCAAAGACGCATCTCCGCCCGTGAGATTGAAAATGAACCGCCTGAGGCTTTCCTGATATTCATCAACAAGCCTTCCGAATGCGTGACGGTCATCTGCCGCCACGCATTTCGCAATAAGTGATATTTCCTCAAATTTAGTCAGCATCCAAGCCGTTGTTGCCTGAGTTGGCAGACTTATTGTCTATTCAGTAAGAAATAATCTTGTCAATGCCCACAAGTACCGGGAAAATACAC
>JAIDQW010000081.1 GCA_029062075.1 Paramuribaculum sp. | reverse complement strand
TCCAACAATTTTTGAAGCAAAACAAAATGCAATTTCGGCAAAAGCACTAGCTAAGGCTGAAAAACAGATGCTTCTTCCGGGATTCAGTTTGGGTTATACTTACGAGAATGAAGTTTTTGATAAATGGCATGGTTTAACAGCAGGGATTTCCCTACCCTTGTTCACTTCAAGAGGAACCGCCAAGGCAGCAAAGCTTAGAGCTGAATCAGCTGAAATAGATGCTATTATTGCGGCTATTGAGGAGCCAGCAAAAATGAAGGCTGAAAGAAATCAAGCATTGAGCCTTTTTGATGAAATTGAACAATATAAAGCCATTTTCAAGAATGATGATAACATGAAGTTACTGAAAAAGGCTTTCCAAGCTGGTGAAATGACTACTCACGAATATATAGGGGACCTAAATTATTTCGTCCAGGCAAAACGCGAATTTATTGACGCTCAATATCAATACGCTCTGATACTTGCAAGACTTAATCGTCTGACAATCCTGAATTAACCATAACTGAGTCAATATTTATATCCGGTGACATGAATACAAGTGTTACCGGATATTTTGTTATTTTTGCAAATATGGACAAGTCAGTAACAGCAGAAGATATAATAGAGTGTCTTTACTCTGAAAGAAATGACGAACAGAGGAAACAACTAATGCGGTTCTTCAAAACCGCTATCGGGTCTTACGGTGAGGGTGATGAATTCCTCGGACTAAAGGTACCTCAGACACGCCTCGTTGTCAATGAATCGAAACTTAAAGTTGATATTGATGAGATTGAGAAGCTGCTACATAGCCGATGGCATGAGGTGAGATTAGCTGGATTTCTACTGTTAGTGGAAGAGATGAATTCAGCAAAGCCGAAAAATAAAGATAAAAATTCTGAGGCAAAAGCTAAGCGAAGAGAAGAATTAGCCCAATTTTATTTACAACACGCAAAGCAAGCCAACAATTGGGATTTGGTTGATTTAAGTTGCCCCAAAATATTGGGAATATATATTAAATATGCACCGGAAAAGACAGAAATGTTATATCGTCTTGCAGAAAGTGACAATCTTTGGGAGCAACGAATCGCAATTGTCAGCAATTGGATGCTGATACGCAACGGCATTTTTCAACCAACTCTTGACATATCTGACAAGCTCCTTAATCACCCGCACGATTTAATACACAAAGCTGTAGGATGGATGCTCAGGGAATTGGGAAAGAAAGATGTAAATATCCTTCTCGATTATCT
>JAIDQW010000080.1 GCA_029062075.1 Paramuribaculum sp. | reverse complement strand
CTACAAAGCCATCGGTGGTTGATGTCATCACCTCAAGACGTTTGCGGGTTTCCTTCGCTATTTTCATCTTGGTCATCAGCACACAGTAACTCTGGTCAGCGCCTCGCCCCACCCTTCCGCGCAACTGATGAAGCTGAGACAAACCAAATCGCTCGGCATTCTCTATCACCATAACAGAAGCGTTGGGCACATTCACTCCAACCTCTATCACGGTTGTTGCTACGAGAATATTTGCTTCACCACTTGCAAACAGCCCCATCTGATAATCCTTTTCAGCGGGCTTCATTCTTCCGTGAACATAGGCTACCTTATAACTCGGAAAAGACTCGCGCACAAACTCATACCCCTCTTCGAGACTCTTCAGGTCCAACTTTTCATTCTCACTGATAAGAGGATAAACTATGTAAGCTTGCCTTCCGAGTTTAAGTTGCTTACCAATGGAACGGTAAACATCCATACGCTTGTCCTCATAGCGAAGCAATGTCTCAATCGGCTTTCTTCCGGGAGGCAATTCATCAATCACAGACACATCAAGGTCACCATACACTGTCATGGCAAGTGTACGTGGAATAGGTGTGGCTGTCATTACAAGAATATGCGGTGCCACAGTATTTTTTTTCCAGAGCCTTGCTCGCTGTGCGACTCCGAAACGATGTTGCTCGTCAATAACCACAAATCCTAAATTCTTGAATTTGACAGCATCTTCTATCACGGCGTGAGTACCGATAAGAATGTGTAATGATCCGTCAAGAAGAGAGGCATGAATCGCATCCCTCTCGCGTTTTGGGGTGCTCCCGGTCAGAAGCTTTATATTTACGCCGATTTTTGAAGCAAGCGCTGAAATGGTTTCATAGTGCTGGGTTGCAAGTATCTCGGTTGGAGCCATAAGACATGCCTGAGTATTATTATCCAGAGCCATGAGCATGCACATTAGCGCAACCAGAGTTTTACCGCTGCCGACATCCCCCTGCAGGAGTCGGTTCATCTGCTTGCCGCTACCAACATCCTTTCGAATCTCCTTTATCACCCTTTTCTGAGCACCCGTCAGCTCAAAGGGGAGACAGTCACGGTAAAAGGTATTGAAATAGTAGCCTATATTGGTGAATCTGAATCCGGGGATTGCTTCATTTCTTTCACGGCAATACCTTAATATATTTAATTGGAGATAAAACAGCTCTTCAAACTTCAATCTGAACCGTGCTTTTTGAAGTTCTTCATTATTTGCCGGAGAATGAACAGCTTTAAGTGCTTCACCTAATCCCATTAGCCGGTACCTCGACCGCAATTCCGCCGGGAGCGGATCCGCTATGCCACTGCACCTCGGTAGCAGCCCGCTCACCATATTATATATGGCACGGGAGGATATTCCTTTATTTCTTAAAGCCTCTGTCAGGGGATAGACTCCACGGAATCCTACACAAACATTGGGAGCATCAGCGCGATCTATCTCCGGATGCACAATGCTCCATCTGCCACCGAACTCGGTCGGTTTTCCAAAGAGAATATATTCCGTGCCGGGGAGATATGTTTCCCTGATACTTTTAATTCTGTTGAACCAAACGACCTCCATTGCTCTGGTACCATCGGAAAACAAACCTATCATGCGGGTTTTAGCCCCCTCTCCCTGCACCGCAAACGACACAAATTTGCCTCTTACCTGCACCGAAGGCATATCTCCGGTAAAATCTGCTATACGATAAGTCTTTGACCTGTCTATATAGTGAGTGGGATAATGACACAACAAATCGGCACAGGTTTTAATACCCAGCTGTTTACCCAGCAGTTCGGCCCGTTTGGGGCCTACTCCTTTCAAATATTTTATATCCGTATGTCGGAGTCTGTCCATATTGAATCAGCTTCTCAAACCTTTTTGAATAAGTTCTGCTATAGCTATATCCATCGGATGAGTTATCTTTATATTAGTCGGTTCACCGGGATATACCCTCACTGTCGCACCTACGTTTTCTACCACCGAAGCATCATCGGTAAATAAAGCGCTTTCAGGTTCGGAATAAGCCATGCGAAGAAGATTCCCGTCAAACACCTGTGGAGTCTGTACCGAATAAAATAAGCGTCTGTCAACCGCCTCATTACTCCCGTCTGAATTCACCTTACGGAGCGAATCGGTAACAGCCACAGCCGGTATAACCGCCCTATCACCGCCTGCTACACACTCGACCAGCTTGCGTACAAGAACGGCAGATATGAGTGGACGGGCACCATCATGCACAGAAATTATTTCAGCATCATCACCCTTGGCGGCTATAGCGTTTTTCACACTCTGCCAGCGGGTTTTGCCTCCTATTATAATCTCCGGACTGTCATAATTGTGTTTCTCGCACAGGTCTTTCCACAATTCCACCATATCACTGCTCAAAACCACGACAACTTCACCGGTCTGTGACTGTCGCAAGGATTCCACTGTGTGCATCAGTACCGGGATACCGTTCATATCGCAAAACTGCTTCGGTAAATCCGCTCCGAATCTGCTGCCGCTTCCTGCAGCAACAACTATATGTAGAACAGAAGATTTCATCTCGATTTATTAATCTGAATCCATGTGCCTTTTTTCCATAAATATTCAAGCGGACCCTGCTTATGTCTTTCAAGCCACCATTTACTGAAAAGCCATTGCGTGATAAAAATCCCTATACCAACAAGCACCGACCCGAAATTCCCGATCTTATCGTATAGCCCTAAGCCGAAATGATAATAAATAATCACGCCGAATATAGACTGGAATATATAGTTTGTCAAACTCATTCTTCCGTAAGGCATTATAAATTTCTGCCACTTGTATCCATCGCCGGAATAGAACCACACCAGCAAAAACAGGGACACAAGCACACACATAAATGCGAAATTATACACCATCGGCACAGCAATGCAATAATAAGCGAGAACTGTCACGTTTTCTAAGTGCGGAGGAACCATACGGCAAAGAAAATATAGCGGAATTGCTGCTATAAACGATACTGCCAGTACTTTCTTCCAGAATGTTACAGATACAGCTGACTTTACAAACATCTGTTTGCGCCCAAGCCACATTCCGTAAAGAAACAAAGCGGGAGTCTGGAACAATCTGCCTGCCTCTACCTGCCAGAAATTGCTGTACAATTGACCGTTCCATATATTATCCGCAAGCATCTGCCATATATTTCCCGTTCTTCCGATTTGCTCTGCCTTTATTGCGAACTGGGCAAAAGCATTATTGGCATCCACATAATCAGGATGGGTGAGACCGTAAAACACCTTAGCCCATGCGTATGGTTGCAACATAAGCACCGAAGCTACTATTAGAACCGTTCTGTCTTTCCAGCTTGCAGCAGGGATAAGAATCAAGCCGCACACAGAATACAGCAGAAGAATGTCACCGTTATAAAATAGCGCATGGAATTGCGAGAAACAGAACAACAAAAACATTCTCCATGCAAAGCGCGCACGAAAATCGCATCCTCTTGCTCGTGCGTTACGCAATTGAATAAAAAAACTGAAGCCGAAAAGCAAGGAGAAGGTTGCATAAGCCTTTCCGGCTAACATAAAGAATATCGAATCATAACTTGCGGTATCAAGCCATTGCAATAAACCGTTTGTGGCATGCGGAGCACCGAATAAATTATAGTGTTCGAGATTATGAAGCAATACTATGGCAAGCAAAGCAAATCCCCTCAGTGCATCCACTGAGCCAAGTCTTTCATTTTTGCTGACTGTCATCTTTCTTTGTATTTTTCTACAAAATTAGTGTTTTTTGCTCGTCTATTAGTATCTTTGCAATATCTAATCCATAATTATGAAATCAATATTCCTTACAGTAAGCATTGCTTTAGCTACTCTTCTCTCAACTGCAGATGCAACCTCCCCCAAATGGGTGCTCGAATGGGAGGACAATTTTGAAGGCACAGAACCGAATCCTGAAATCTGGTCGAGAATTGACAGAGGCACATCCGACTGGTGCAACTATATGACCAAAGCTGACACATGCTACGATATGCGCGACGGCAAACTGGTACTGAGGGGAATTGCCGCTTATGAAGGATGTAATGACACAGTGCCGTATCTCACCGGCGGAATATACACCAAGGATAAAAAAGGATTTGGCAATGGAAGACTCGAGATAAAAGCCAAACTCCAGGGTGCCAAAGGGGCTTGGCCGGCTATTTGGATGCTTCCATTCAAGAATCACAAGCGCGGTGATTGGCCGATGGGAGGCGAAATAGACATTATGGAGCGGCTTAATTACGACACAATAGCTTACCAGACTGTACACACAAACTATACCTATAACCTGAATAAAAAAGACCCGAAGCCCGGATCAATTGGACCTATAAATCCGGAAGATTACAACGTTTACGCCGTTGAGATATACCCTGATTCGCTTAGTTTCTACATAAACGATTATCACACATTCACCTATCCCAGAATTAATGCTGATGAAGAGGGACAGTTCCCCTTCAACGATGGCGATTACTATCTGCTGATTGACATGCAGCTCGGAGGTACTTGGGTTGGAGAGGTTGACCCTGCGGATCTTCCGGTGGAAATGCTTGTTGAGAGTGTTAAATATTTCCGAAAAGAGGAGTAACAGTCCTTATCCTCCATTTTGCAGCGAAATAGGATTTTTGCATCATACATCTTTTTTGCACCCGGATTATGGACAGCAAACGTTGTTTACTTATTATTAACCCGATTTCCGGGACAAACAATAAGCGAGGTCTTGATAAGATAGTAAAAGATAAACTTGCTGACACCGGACTACAGATTGAACCGGTGTGGACTACCGCCAGAGGCGATGCCACTCGTTTTGCTGAAAAAGCTGTGGAAAACGGCTTTCATAGTGTCATCGCAGCCGGTGGAGACGGCACTGTCAATGAAACGGCGAAAGCTCTTTGCGGGTCTGAGACCGCACTCGGAGTTATTCCGTGCGGCTCCGGGAACGGATTAGCCCGCCACCTTGAAATTCCTATTAATATTGATGCCTCGATAGATATCCTGCGAGAGAATCACATCATTTCGTGTGATTACGGAACCGCTAACGATATGCCCTTTTTCTGCACATTCGGAATGGGGTTTGATGCCGCTGTGAGCAAGCGGTTTGCCGAGGGGAAGCATCGCGGATTCGCTAAATATATTAAAAGCGCTTTCGAGGAGTTCCGTTCATTCAACTCAGACGAATATATTATTTCGGCTAACGGAAAGGTCCTCACAGAAAAAGCCTTTGTAATAGCTGCGTGCAATGCCTCACAGTATGGAAACAACGCTTATATCGCGCCACAGGCATCTATGACTGACGGACTCCTGGATATTATAATTATCCACTCAGGCAATCCTATAACAACAGCACTGGTTGGGGTGGATTTGCTGACCGGATATATTGACCGGAACACACTCATTCACACTTTCCGCACTTCAGAAGCTACTATCACCCGCAAGGCACCGGGTCCGGCACATGTTGACGGCGAACCTATTACCCTCGGAGTTACTACCCATGTAGTGTGTCACCCGGGTAAACTTAAAATTTATACACCTTCTGTTGAGCATCCCTTCCGCCCGGTTATCACCCCTATGATGTCAAGAGCAAAGGAGATCGCTTATAATCTTTCGCACCTCTTCCAGAAGAAATAGTTACCTTTGCAACCGGAATCTCTCCACTTACAACTAATCGACTCACAAATTAACGACTAAACATATATGGCATTAAAATGCGGCATAGTTGGACTTCCCAACGTAGGTAAATCCACCCTTTTCAATTGTCTTTCAAACTCTAAGGCGCAGAGTGCTAACTTTCCTTTTTGCACTATTGAACCCAATGTTGGGGTTATAACCGTTCCGGATGAACGACTCAACAAGCTGGTCGAAATATGCAATCCGAAAAGCATTGTGCCTGCAACAGTTGAGATTGTGGATATTGCCGGTCTTGTCAAAGGCGCAAGCAAAGGAGAGGGACTCGGAAACAAATTCCTCGCCAACATCAGGGAAACCGATGCTATAATACATGTACTCAGATGTTTTGACGATGACAATATCACACATGTTGACGGTTCTGTAAATCCGGTGCGCGACAAAGAGATTATTGACTACGAGCTCCTTATCAAAGACCTTGAGACAGTTGACAGCCGAATCGCCAAAACCTACAAGCAGGCACAGACCGGTGGCGACAAAACCGCAAAAATGCAATATGAGGTCTCGCCAAAATAAAAGAAGCCCTTGAAGCCGGCAAACCGGCAAGATCGGTAA
>JAIDQW010000008.1 GCA_029062075.1 Paramuribaculum sp. | reverse complement strand
CATCCAGAGAATGGAGGCTCCTCCGAAAAGAATACCACACAGCATGAACCACCAATTAGTAAGCAAATCTCCCCAAAATTGTGTAGTCCATGAGAATGTAGACATTTTTTCTAATGCCAATTTAAGCGTTAACTGTCCAAAGGACAGCATTATGCTCTGAATGATAGATAATCCAATTAACTGCCACATACCTTACTATACTTTCTTTAATCGAATCAATGACCAGGTTGTACCGTCAGAGTGATTCAAGATTGTAATTCCTTTTATTTCGTCAATCTCAGGAACTCTATTGATACCATAAACCATCTGCACCGGAATTCCTTGCCGATTTAGTATTGTTGCAGCAGCATAGAAAGCTAATGCTGATGCGGAGAAATTATCTCCAAAAATATTCTTGTATTGAAGAATTCGAGGTGTGTAAGACAATGTCTCTATCAGCTTATTGTATGGTTCGTCATTCATTGGGTTACCATTTATTCCTGATAGAATGATCCCGTCCTCTTCTGGACTTAACATGTTTGCAAGTTCAGCGTAATCGGGACGATGGAAAAGTTTAACTTCACTTATCTCACAAATATTTCTCTTACTTTCAGCGTTCGTAATAATCGTAGAAACGGATGACTCCGACACGAGGGAATACTCAGGATGTGTTCTCTCCATAACGAGATCCATGAAAGGGGTCACCTCGTCATGTGCTCCAACCAGAGCATTTCGAATCATGCCACTCTTAATCTGAATCCACGCATCAAAGAGGGAACTTTCAAATGATATTCCTTTGTGAGAATAAGTATTGTTATAGCCATGGCATTTAAGTATTATTGCAATAAGCGAACTTATAGTATTGTGTGTGGACTGCATAAACAATGTCGGTTTAAGACATTGTTCCCCGAATCGGCTTAAGTCAATAAGGAACTTTTCAGAATTCTCCATACACCCCATCCCGGTTCCGGTAATTATTGCATCCGGTTGTTTGACGTCTGAATTATTCAGAGCAGTTATAGCTGTGCATACTGTACGTTTGAGT
>JAIDQW010000079.1 GCA_029062075.1 Paramuribaculum sp. | reverse complement strand
TCATAGCCCCATTCGCTTGATTTTATTATATAGAGTCTGTCTGGTTATACCCAACCTGGATGCAACTTCACTTAAGTTTCCACCACATTCAACCATGGCAGCTTTAATCATTTTCTTTTCCATTTCTGCAATTGTTCCGGAATGAGATATATCGACTGTCTCTTTGGAAGCATCTATTGATATATCCCGAGCCTTGATTAATCCTTCCTCGGAGAGAATAACAGCCTGCTCTATTAAATGCCTGAGTTCACGGATATTCCCGGGAAACGAATACCGGAGAATTTTGTCCATTGCCGCATCATCAATAGAAACTTCCGGTTTATCATATTCCTCACCAAATTCTTTGATGAACGCTTTCACAAGTTCCGGAATATCTTCTTGTCTTTCTCTTAAAGGTAACAGATTGAGAACTATGGTATTGATGCGATAGTACAAATCTTCTCTAAAACTACCGTTTTTAACCATCTCGGAAATGTTGCCATTGGTTGCACAAATCAGTCTTATATCCACAGGTATAAGTTTGTTGTTCCCCAATCTGGTTAATGTTCTGTTCTGCAATACTGACAGCAACTTTATTTGCAGGTGAATAGGCAGATTGGTAATTTCATCAAGAAATAAAGTGCTACCTGATGCGTCTTCGATTTTTCCCTGCCGGGTAGAAGTGGCTCCGGTGAAGGCGCCCTTAACATATCCGAAGAGTTCGCTTTCAAATAATGTATCCGGAATAGAACCAACATCAATAGAGTGCATCTCTTTTGATGATCTTTTTGAACGGCGGTGTATTTCCTGAGCCAGTAATCCTTTTCCAGTGCCATTTTCTCCTAAAATCAGGACATTGGCATTGGTGGGCGACACTTTAGAAACGGTGTCAAGCAAATGCTTCATCTGAGGAGAATTTCCCCAAATCATAGAACCGGTAAAAGAACTTGTATCGGCTTTCTTCTTTATACCGACGACAATAGCTTCAATTGTTTTAATTAACCTCTCATTGTCCCATGGTTTGACAATAAAATCAACCGCTCCTTCTTTTATACCTTTTACTGCAAGATTAATTTCTGCAAATGCAGTCATTAATATTACAGGTGTTTGCGGAGCAACATTTTTGAATCTATTAAGCCAAAATAGACCTTCGTTGCCATTAGTTACCACCGACTTAAAATTCATATCAAGAAGCACAGCAGAAGCCACTGCCAGTTCTGTCAGGGGAACAATTGCAGGATCCCTAAAGGTTTCCACTTCAAATCCCCTGCTTTTCAGTAGCAAACGTAAGGCGGTAAGAATGCCTCGATTGTCATCAATTACAAGTATTTTGCCGATATTTGACATATAGTTGCAAAGTTATGTATTATTTTGAATCAGCATTATATCTTGCTAAATATGGTAAAAGTGTATATTGTGTAATTATTTGACGACAATTGTATGATTTTTTGACAGTGTGATTTAGCTTTTAAGCCGTAAGTGATTAGCCATTAGTGTATTAGCCTTTTGGCATGGTTTATGAAATAATTAAGGGTGTAAAACCAATCAAATATTTAGAATGAATAAATTAAGCTATGCATTCAAACTAATGTGTGCTTCGAGAACCGGTACGGCAGTTAAGATACTGTCTATCGCGCTCGGACTTACTATGTGTTCGTTTATATTCGCCCGAATAGTTCACGACAATTCTATTGATTCCTGTTTTGATGATACTCCTACCCTGTATCAGTTATGGATGGAGTATACTATTGACGGCAAACAGCTGGGAACACAGCAGCAGTGCGTTTTCCCTATAGCATACACTTGTGTTGATGAATTGTCTGATATAGTTGAAAGTGGAACGGTAATCGGAAAACGTGGAACAGAATCGATTGTATATAATGAATACATCACAAGAGGTGACATGATTATTACCGATTCCTTCTTTTTTAAGACATTCGGGGTTGATATTATTGATGGAGAGGCTAATGTTCAGACCACTCCCCGCACTATTTATATCAGTGACAGGTTGGCTAAAGTTGCCTTTAAGGATAATAGTCCGGTTGGAGAAACAGTTATGATGTATGATACACCATTTACAGTCAAAGGGGTATTCAAGTCATGGGGTGACGAAACTACTGTCAGCGCGGATATAATCGGTTGGTTATCTGATTATATAAATCTAGACTATATAAGTAGTTCATGGAGTGGTGGTGATAGTTGGTTTGAATATATCCGCTTGAAGAAAGTTCCAGATAAAGACTTCAATGAAAAGATTCAGGTTATGGTGGATCGACATCGTCCGCCTACGGAATCATCCTCTATTCGGGTGTGGGCTCAACCACTTCGTGATACATTCATGAAATCAGATAAAGTTCGTCACATGACGCTGACTCTTATTATCTTAGGTATTGCTATTCTGTTCGTTACAGCACTCAATTATGTTCTTCTGAGCATTTCATCACTTAGTAAACGCGCTAAAGCAATAGGAGTTTATAAATGCAGCGGTGCAAAAAACGGCACTATTTTCTCGATGTTTTTGATTGAGACACTTCTTATTATATTAGGTGCGGTTGTTATAGGCATTTTCTTCTGGTGGCTCGCAAAACGGTTTGCAGCCGAAACTGTATTCACAAATTTCGGAGGATACATAACAATGGACAGATTATGGATTGTGCTGGCGGTTATAATTCTCATTTTTTCAATAGCGGCAATTATTCCCGCCAATTTATTCAGTAAAGTTCCGGTCAGTCAGGTTTTCCGTCGCTATACCGAGAAAAAACATGGATGGAAGTATGCCCTTCTTCTTGTGGAATTTGCCGGAACCGCACTTGTTGTGGGGATGCTTGTAGTAGTAATGACTCAATATAAAGTGTTGATGAACACTGATTACGGATATTCAGATGATAATCTGGTTATCGTAGTAAACGACGGACAAGAGACACAGGAGCATACCGATGCAAATATGGCGGCTCTTAAATCATTACCATATATTGAAGGTATTACTCGCTCAATTGCAGCGCCCTCATGGGGTTATAGCGGTGAGTTTATCAGAAACAATGCCGGTAAAGAGCTGTTCTCAAGCCGCTTTGATTATGTATGCAGCAATTATCCGGAAGTAATGGGTATGGAATTTGTAGCCGGGAAAATGGCTCCTTCAGACTCCACAAGTGTGATTGTCAATGAATTGTTTGCTGAAAAGATGGGTTTTACTCCGGAGAATGCAATAGGACAGACAATTAAGTGCGGAAGTGATAATGTTGTAATCACCGGTGTGCTGAAGAATTTCAAAATCGGGAGCTATTATAATGAGATGATGCCATATATCGCATTTAATTATGACCGAATGCGGCATAGTTTATTTAATGTACAGATTGCCGAACCTTTTGAACGGAATTTTGAACTTCTTTCAGATACTCTACCAAAGATGATGAATTCCGGTAATGACCTCTATTTTCAATCTGTCAGGGAGATTAAATCAGAATACTACAAAAATGTGAAGGAATTTCAGATTCTTGTCTCAATAGCAGCCATCGTGTTATTAATAATCTGTGTTATAGGTATGACCGGGTATCTTTCAGATGAAATGAGCCGACGCAGCCGTGAGATAGCTGTGCGTAAGGTAAACGGCGCATCAACAGCGTCTGTGGTGAAGTTGATTTGCAAGTCAATACTTATTACTTCAATCCCTGCGGTAGCCGTGGGTATAATCGCCGCCTGGTATCTCAGCAGAATGTGGCTTGAGCAGTTTACTGTCACTCTGGATCATATTGCCATAAGATTCATTGTGTCTGGAATCTGTACCGTAATTATAATCCTTGGTATTGCCGGCGGGCTTACAATTCGCAAAGCATCAGCAAATCCTGTAGAAAATCTAAGATCAGAATAAAAGGAAACAATATGATTAAAATTAACAACTTAAAGAAGGTATTCCGTACCTCGGAGATAGAGACAAGTGCACTCAATGGTGTGAATATTGATGTGAAGGATGGAGAGTTTGTTGCAGTTATGGGTCCTTCCGGCTGCGGTAAATCTACTTTGCTAAATATAATAGGATTACTCGACAACCCGACTTCCGGAAGTTATGAAATAGACGGTCAGGAAGTGAGTGGACTAAAAGAGAATGAACGAACTAATCTGCGTAAAGGTAATATAGGCTTTGTGTTTCAGAGCTTCAATCTGATAGATGAACTCAATGTGGCTCAGAATATCGAGGTACCGCTCACCTACATGAATATTCCCGCAGCCAAAAGGAAACAGATGGTTAAAGAAATTCTTGAGCGTGTTAATCTCAGCCACAGGGCAAAGCACTACCCTACCCAACTTTCCGGAGGACAGCAGCAGAGGGTGGCTATCGCACGAGCTGTTGTGACAAATCCAAAGATACTGCTTGCGGATGAGCCGACAGGAAACTTGGATTCTGCAAATGGCAAAGAGATTATGGAACTTCTTAATGAACTGAATCGTGGAGGCACCACGATTATTATGGTGACTCATTCAAGCAATGATGCTTCATACGCTGACAGAACAATCAATCTGTTTGACGGCTCTGTTGTGGCTGAGACTCATTCCTGACTCAATCCGCACTGATTTGCAGCGAGTCAAGTATATCAAAATCTATCTGCCTCATTCCTATACGCTTTAGAGGAAGCCCTATATTATGGTCTGTCAGATACATTCTCTTGGGTTCTATGTATGACCAACTGACAACACTTGCCGTAGAATCAGATACAGCTGATTTGATACCGGCAATACTAAAGGCTGTTTGAGCAAAAGCGCTGCTGGAGCTGACATTTCTAATTTTGTTGGCTTCAGCTGCTTTTATTATATGAGGATATGTGTCAGAGTATTCTCGATTGAACCACAAAATAAAAGGCACATGAATCTGATATATGCTTGGTACCGGTGACGCATGCAGAAATAGATTTCTGTCATCGTCAAAAATATCTTCTCCATGGTCCGAAGTATAAATCAGAGCGGCTGGGCAACTCAATGAGTCCAATTTCAATGAGACTCTGCTTAATAGCTTAGATGTCAAAATAATACTATTATCGTATGCATTTACCAGCTCTTTTCTGTGTGATTTACTCGCTTGTAAAGGATAATCAGGCTGAAATACCGGTTCAACACCCTCATATCTATCGGCATAACTGAAATGCGAACCGTATGAATGCAACACAATCAATTGTTTACCGTTTCCTGCATCAATTTCGGCATTCAGATAATCAATCAGCACGAGATCACTCGGATTGGAATCAGTACCAGGCATTTCTTTAACAAACAGGGTAGTATCCGCTTCAAATCCGAATCTGTCTATGAAAGAGTGGTTATATCGCTGGTTAGAGAAAAAGGCGGTTCTGTATCCTGCTTCTTTGAAAGCGGTTATTATACTTTTGACGTAATATATGGAATCCTCGAAATTTTCAGATGTAAGATGACTGAGGAGCATAGGCACACTTTTATGAGTGGTATTGCTTTCGCTCAAAGTTTTCGGGAAAGAGATAAATGCCGAATCATTTAACTCGGGATTTGTCGGACGGTCATAACCGTTCAATTGCCAGTGGTCAGCTCTGGATGTCTCACCAATAACCAGCACATAGACCTCCCGATTATTTCGGGCGGAATCGGCATAAGCGAAGTGAGTGAACTCAGAATTAGAGGGTTTGGACATCTTTACACCTCTGCATACCGCCAATTTCACATTATAGATAACATTGACAGGAAATAAGTCATTTTCAATAGCATAACCGCTCTGTGTGGAATAAGCTAATATCAACGAAATAATTCCAGCGACTGCAACCACAAATGCCGGAATTCTGAACCTGAGTATAAACGAGTGATGCAGGTATATCTTTTTAACACAGCTATAAATAGCCCCGATAATAGGTGGTACAAACATTATTATTACAAGAAATACAGCGGCTATCATGTTTCCCAATAGCTCACCTGCTTCCGCCGGATTGGTTGTCAGCAAGTTCAGGAACATATCTACCGCTATCACACTTCTCCCATATAAATCCAGCAGAACAATCTGAAAGGCTGCAAAAAACATTAGTGGGAACATGAACAGAGAAGTTCTTCCTACTTTTCTTGATAGTGACAGGCATAGCCACCACAATCCAGCCGGAAGGAGTGTATTTGCTATTTTACCCCATATAGAGACCGGTTCCGTAAACGATAATATAATATTAGGTGTGATGACAACGATAAGTGTCCACCAATAGAATATTTTTGAAAGTATATCTTTTTGTTTGTCAGAAAGCTTCATTGATATTGAAAATAAATGAGGTTTCGCCACGACCTATTCCGAA
>JAIDQW010000078.1 GCA_029062075.1 Paramuribaculum sp. | reverse complement strand
ATATATAGGAGTCCTTTGCTCATAATTATTCGGTATCATGTATGTGGGACAAAGTTAATCACATATAGTGAACCTGCAATATTTGTTTTGTGTTATATTAAGAAACATCACCTGAAACGATAGATATGAAAAGTAATATTTACACACTTATAATATTTTTTGCAACTGTACTGGCAATAGCAGCCTGTGAGAATGAGGTTTGGGACGATCTTCCGTCTCCTGTCGCTAATTTTTTCACAACCTATTTCCCGGGGCAGGAGGTTGACAGCTATACCACAACTGATAATGGAAGCACAGCAACAGTAAAAGGTGGTGTGAGTGTTACTTTCAACAGCAGTAACTCCTGGATTGATGTAAACGGCAACGGTTCTGTTCTTCCCTCCATTCTTCTTTATGATCAGCTCCCTCAGAAGCTATATAACTATCTGCTTGAGACAGAATCAACAGAAGGCGTTTACAGAATATCAAGAAATAGCCGGAGATACCATGTAGAACTGAAAGACACCTATGTGGATTACGATATAAAAACCGGTAAAATTGACTATCCTACTGCTGACGGACGAACCGCAGCGTAGATTTGAACAGGGGAAAAGATAAGGATAGGATTATATTCTGATCCACCGATGCTGTGGCATCGTATTCTATTAGCTCAAAAGCTGAGTCATACCACATCAGGTCGTAATGGTCTTTGAACGCGGTCGGTATAAGTTTTCCTTTCCTCATACCGGTTTTCCATTTATCGGCATTTACTTCGGCACCGTTTATATAGATAATATCAAACTCGTTTGTGTCCGGAACAGGAACTATTGCAAGAGTATATCTTCCTCCGGCTAAGGCATATCTTGAATCGGTGTCTCTGTCAAGAGCTTTCCAGATACCGGCGGGTTGAGTGCTTCCGGCTGTCATTTTTTTGATGTCTGCCTCGCTGAGCCCTGTCTGTAGCAATGTGCTGAAATCCTCAGTGTATTCGCTCACTATAGAGGAGATTTCAACTTTGCCATCAACTTTTATCCCTATTGCTCCGGATGGATTGAACTCACCGGACAAGGATGCTATATCTTTGAGCTTATTGTGTCCGGCAAGCAGGGTGACTTCGGTATCTGTGAAATCAATGCAGATACTCAGTTCGGTGTTCATGTCGGCTATAATATCTTTATAAGTGTTTTCATATACCGGTTCTTTGAATCCTTCTTTATTAACAGCTATATATAAATGGCTTCCGTCAAGAAGTTCATCGGAGCCGGAGTTGAATATGGAAATTTCAGCACTCCATACGGTGCTATCTTTGTCTTGCCAGCCGATAGTAATCTTATCGGATCTGTTTTTTCCGAATCCTTTTGCAGGTAAATCCATACGAATCTCATGACTGGATGTTGTAGCCGCCGGCAAGGTAGGTACTGTGATAGCTGTGTCTTGTACAACACCTGAAAATCTGTGATATATTCGTTGTGGTTCCACGGCATTTGCGGATACTGCACAGCAAATTGTGAAAAGAAGAGTTAGAAATTGCTTCATTGTAAAAGGTCTGCTACTTTCTCTACAAAGGTGTCGGGATTGATATCATAGGGGAGCCAATGAATTTCAAAGCCTCTCCTCTCCATACCTCTAAACCAAGTCATCTGACGTTTAGCAAACTGATGTATGGCTATTTCGAGTGAGTCAATCATCTCATCTTTAGTTAGTTCACCGGTGAGGTAAAGGGTGATAAACTTATATTCAAGACCATAATAAATAAGATTTTCAGCAGGAACACCGGATTCAAGAAGGTTTTTAACCTCTTCAATCATACCGGCTTCGAGCCTTGTTCTTAGTCTTGCCGAAACTCTTCTTCGCCTCGAATCGCGGTCAATTTCAACTCCGATTATTACCGCGTTTTCATCGGTACCGGTCGGAGTAACCTCCGGGGTGAGTTCCGGATGCTCAAGATAATATGTTTGAATTTCTATCGCTCTGATGGCTCTTTTAGCGGTATCTACATCTGTAGTATTATGCAGAGTTTTCATTTCTGAGAGAATGGCGGTGAGCTCTTCAAGCGATTTAGATGCTAACCTTTTCCTCAATTCGGCGTTTTCGGGCACTTCCGGCAAGTTTGTTCCTCGAATAAGTGCTTCAAGATACATTCCTGTTCCCCCGCACACTACCGGCAGTTTTCCTCTTGACGTGATTTCATCAAAAGCTGCTCTTGCATCTCTGAGATATTCGTACAGGTTATATTTATATCCGGCGGGAACAATATCAATAAGGTGGTAAGGCACTGTGCCGTATTCATCAAGATCCTTGCCCGTGCCGATATCCATTCCGGTATAAATCTGTCGGGAATCAGCACTAATTATTTCACCGTCAAGCGCCTGAGCAGCTTTTACCGCAAGAGCGGTTTTGCCGCTGGCTGTCGGTCCGGTTATTACGGGGTACTTTTTCAATCGTCGGTATATTTATGCCACAGGCGGCGTATATTGAAAAGAAACGAATCCTGGTTGAAAAGGTGTATTTTGAACCAGATAGGATCATTGTAATCCACATCCCATTTATGAATGTCACATAAACGGAAAGTAGGGGTGTAGTGCTTTATCTTATATTTTCTCCTGCCATTTTTGTCATAAGTTTTCCATGCCATTGCCGCTGTGTGCAGTCTGATAATCTCGGAGCTGAAAAGCGGATTGCATTTTTTTGTATTTATGAGAGTGTGGAGCTGGTGAAGTGAAATGAATTCCACATTGGGTTTCTCTTTCAGTAACTTCTCTTTTTCCTCGTCTGTCAAAAAGCACAGGTAGTTGAAAATATTATAATCGGCATTACCGGAAGTTATGGAGTACATGAACCTGATATCCATAATGCGGAAACCGATCTTATTCAAAAGGAAGGACATCGCCTCAGGAGCTGTAACGTTTTTACGTGCCGATATATAAATGCTTTCGGGGGTGTCAAAACGGTTCATGGTAATATCCGTGATTTTATCGGGGTCACTTTCCGGTGGAACAACGGCAATATAGTTGTCCCATATCATAATGTAGCGCAACAAAGTATATGGACCGTTCTTGAGCGAACTTGAACCGATGTAATTGCTGTAATAATTCCACAAACCGAGGTATCTCAGAGCCATATACACTATCGAACAGAAAAATATGGCTATGGGGGCAACGAAAAATATGAATCTGTCCGGCAGGTTAAGGTTTACATTGACATAAAGAATGAAATAATATACCCATGCTACAATTGCAATGCCGGCGTTAATCATTCCAAGAAAACGTGCCTGCACAGTACCTTCCTGAGTGAACAGAGTACCGAGGAAACCTCGCTCTGCCGGAGTGCCGTATTTAATTTTGCAACTCAGGCAAAAAGAGTAATGCGAGCCTCTGTACAGAGCGTATAGGCAGCAAGCCGCGGTAACCGGAGCTACAATAAGGGTGGTTATGAAAGGAATTTCGGGATTAATTGTTTCAGGAGTGAAAATTTGATCAACGAACCAGCGGGAATACAGGAAGTTGACTCCAAGCATAATGACCCCGCAGAAAAACATTATCCTCATGCCCAAGTGGGGTAACAGGAAGCAAACCGGGACGCGGCGGTTGCGATTTACTTTTATAAGCAAATAGAATACCCCCTGCAATGCAAATGCAAGCAGAGGCATGAGAACAGGATTGAGCCATAGTGACAGACAAACAAGAAACGATATACCTCCAACAACTATGACCCAGTTGAGCCACAGGAGGTAGATTCCTTTTACCGTTTCTTTTATCTGTTCTGACATTCTGACTTTTTTATTTCATATTCTTGTTAAAGTAATCAAGCATGCGGGCATAAACAATTTTTTGTGCTCCGCAATCATTGATTGAGTGATCCATATTGGCAAATACCAGCATGTCACACCACATATCAGCAGCTTCCGCAGCCGACACATATTGTACCGTATTAAAGTAGTGGACGTTGTCATCTGCTGTTCCTGACATTATAAGGAGAGGACACTTTACATTCTTAACATAATTAAGGGGCGCAGAGTTCCGGTAACCATCCTCATTTTCTTGTGGAGTCAGCATATATCGTTCAGCATAAACAGTATCATAATATCTCCAGTCGGTAACAGGAGCAACCGCTACAGCCGCCGCGTAAGGTGCGTTGAGCTGCGAGGATGCCATGAGTGTTTCATATCCGCCGTAGCTCCAGCCGTGAATACCTATTCTCTTGGAATCCACATAGGGTAGCGAAGCCGCATAGAGAGCCGCGTTCACCTGATCTATAGATTCATAATGACCGAGATTTTTGTAAACAACATCCATGAACTGTCTGCCTCTGCCACCGGTGCCTCTACCATCCACACATATAATTATGTAGCCGTTTGCGGCGTACCAGTTTGCCCAACCGATAGACCATTCATCAAGAACCTGCTGTGAGCCGGGGCCGCTATACTGATACATTACAACGGGATACTTGGCGGAAGGATTGAAATCGGCAGGTTTTACCATATAACCGTTAAGAGTTACACCTTCAGATGTCATTGTGAAGAACTCTCTCTGAGGTACACCGGCATAATCATTTTTCAGTCTTGCATTGTCCTCAAGTGTCTTTATTTTCTTAAGTTTGTCAGCTGAATAGAGTGTATATTCCGGAGGAGTTTTGGTGTTTGAATAGCGCAGTGTGAAGAAAGTCATATCAGGGCTGAATGTGGCAGAGGCACATCCTGTTGCAGGTGAAATGTCGGTTACCTTTCCTTTTGAATTTATTGAACTTACCACTCGGTTAACAGCCCCATTTACAGTTGACTGGTAGTAGTGGGTGCCTGAAACCTTATCATAGCCGTAGTAGCTGAGAACATCGTATTCACCGGAAGTTATCTGTTTCATCAGAGTGCCGGTGTAAGAGTACTGATACAGGTGGTCGTAGCCTGAACGTGAAGAAGTTATCACGAAAAAGTCAGGGAAATATTTTATATCTTCGTATGTAGCGGGAGCAAGCCAAGCCTTGTATTCCTCAACAAGAATGGATTTGGCAACGGTTGATTTGGGATTTACGGAAAACAGTTCCATTCTTGTTTGCGCTCTGTTCAGCGTCGTAACCATCAGACGGTCGGGGCTGTAAGCATAAGCTATACGGGGAATGTACTCAAATCCGTTTTGAGGAAGTGACACTGTTTTTGTCGTCTTGTTGTCAATGTCATAGGCGTGAACGCTTACGGTTGAATTCTTCTCTCCAGCAACCGGATATTTATATGTGAATGCACCGGGGTAGAGAGAGTACTCGTCAAGCCTGTTGCAAACTCCCTCATAGAGCGGGAAAGAGAACATAGGTACCGCAGATTCATTGTATTTGATATAGCAGAGGGTGGAGTTGTCCGGAGCCCAAGCCATAGATGATGAAGTGGTAAACTCCTCTTCGTAAGTCCAGTCAGGTACACCGTTGATAATCATATTTTTAGCACCGTCTGTAGTAACTACTCTCTCAGTCCAGAAGTCAAGTTGCTTGAGATAGATATTATTCTGAGCTACAAACGCAATCATTCTGCCGTCCGGAGAGAAAAGCGGAGCCTGCTGACGGGGATGTTCTGTTGAAAGAGGGCGTAATAGTCTTGTCCTCAGTTCGTAAACATAATATTCGGCGTCAAATGAGCGGCGATATATTGATTTGGAATTTCTCCAAACGAGAATCTTGCTTTCTTCGGGACTCATTTTGAATCCTGAAATTTTATCAAGGCTTGTCTCCCTTGTGTTACCCAGATCCAGAATAGTCTCCACCTCATTACCTGTTTTGGTATCGAACTTCAATATCTTTTTTCCGTCGGCAGACAACTTAAGATAGTTTGCACCACTGTTCATGTAGGTAAACGCTTTAGGTGCTGACGCATATCTTTTAGAACCGAGGTATTTTTCAATATCGGAAAATTGAGACAGTCCGGCAGCATTCGCAGTGATTGAAACAGCCAGGACTGAGGCTAATGAAATGATTGATTTGAAGATAATATTCATGAAATAAAAGATTGATTTAGTATTAATTACCAGAGTGACAATTGTTTGTCATCATCCGGGTGAGCTTTGCGGGGCGATGGGGCTTTATAGCCGAAATCATCATCTTTTTCAGGTTCTTTCTCATTTTCAGGAAGAGTCGGAGCCACAAACCAGTCGGTGCTTTCAAGTAACTCGTCTATAGCTGAAATGCGAGGCTTCTGCTTCGTTTTCCGAGAAGAATTTTTTGTAATATCCTCTTTTTTAGGCTCACTGCTTATGTGGTATTCCGGTGCATCATCAATAATACAGTTATTTTCAGATGCCTCAATTTCTTTTTCTTTTTTTAGCTGAGCAATTATATTGTCCTTAGAAGTTATTACTGTTTTAAGATCGGTAATCTCCCTTGCATCCTGCTCTTTCAAGAAATTAAGTCCGTCAATTTTTTTATTCAGTTCTGAAATGGTTCTTTTAGCTGAATCAAGTTCCGATTTAATTTTGTCAAGATCTTCTGCATGGTCGCTGGCACTGGCAGAATTAACTTCAGCAACAAGCTCTTCAATGATTTTGAGAAGATTTTCCATTACCGGAGTGTGTGCCTGAGCAACAGCCTTGAAATGTTCGGTTTCCTGCTGCAGGTCAGTTTTTTCCTTTCGGAGTGATTCAAGTTCCGATTCAAGCCTTTCGAGTTCATCAACGGTTTCGGCACTCGCGCCTCCTGAGGTAACAGAAGCTACCCTGAGCTTATTTAACATACTTCTGTTTTCAAGTATATATTGCTCTTTCTCAGCCTCAACGGTAAGCAACTGGGTTTCCAGATCGTGAACTCTCTCTATCAGTGCCCTTTTCTGACGCTCGGCGCTTAGACGCTGGCTCTTTGATTCCTCTCTTTTCTGTTCGAGATTTTCTTTTTCATGTCTGAGTGTCTCAACCTCTTTGTCGAGTTTTTTCATCTGCTCTTCCCAGAGTAGCTGACCTCTCATCTTGGCTGAATTGACCTCTTTTTCGAGTCTATCCCTTAGCGCATTATCAATGTTTCGGAGAATATATTCTTTCTGCGCATCGGTATCCATGCACTCACGAACAAATTCCGGCTGAGTCTTATTGAACAGTTCAATAACACCGTCAAAAATATCAGCGCTCAGGGTTTCATCTTTTTGAGTCTCAATGTGACGCATGTTCTGGGTAGCCCGAGCAACAGCACTTGCCGATTCCTGTTCCGATTCCTCAAAATCCTCAATGTCAGAATCCTCAGAATCGTAGTTGGCACCAAGACCAAAAGCTCTTTTTATGTGGTTGAATAGCGACATATCTATATTTATTCTGTAGCAGTGGTGACAATTAATTCATCGGTGTCAGGTTTTGAATTAGCTCCAGGTTTAGCGACAACTCCAACACCGGTCTTGCCGTTTATTCCGATAGCGAGCGGTGACTCAAATTGTACAATTCTCACAAATTCTGTTTCAAACACCGGAGGTATTGAGTCAAGATAATCCGAATCAAAGAATCCGTTGCCACCGGCTTGATCTATCGTGAAGTAACCTACTCCAAAAGATGTGAGATTCTGGAAGAAGTGCGTTCCCTGACTGGGTTCAATGCGGTATGAACCCACAGCACTCTCAACAATAAGTTTGGCAGCGGAAATCTGAGGCCATTTAACCGGAATACCGAGA
>JAIDQW010000077.1 GCA_029062075.1 Paramuribaculum sp. | reverse complement strand
CAGTATATACGTCTTAAAGACATCCAGTTCGGCTACGACTTCAAGTACAAACTCCTCAAGAATGTAAAATGGCTGTCTCGTGCCCGTCTCGGATTCTCAGGTGAAAATCTCTTCACCATTTCTCCGGTCAAGAAATTCGGTATTGATCCCGAAACTGCTTCTGCCGAAAACTATGGCTATCCTGTAGAACGTGTAATCGCCATGACACTCAATTTAGGATTCTAATTATTAATCATATTGAATTCATTCAAATGAAACTTAAATATATTTCAATTCCGCTTATCGGGCTCAGCTTGTTCGGACTATCTTCATGTCAGGACACTCTCGATACCCATCCCACTGAGGATTTCACTTCCGAGGATGTTTGGGGCAGCAAATCTACCGCCGATGCATTTGTCGCCGGCACTTATAGTACAGTTCTTATAAATGCGGATTATGCCGGCAGCGGCTCATGTGCTGATTGGGAAGCACGTACACCTAACGGAGCAAAGTGCAGCCAGGTGGGTGAAGGCATTGACGGAGTAGCTACAGAGCTCGGCTTAAGCCAGAATACCGACTTCGGTATCAGTATGTTCGGAACACTCCGCCGTTGCAACCTCATTATTCAGGAAGCCCAGAAGAGCACTAAATTCACTCAGGGTGAAGCTGATGAACTCGTTGCTCATGGCAGATTCCTCCGTGGCCTCGTGTTCTATTACCAGACTAAAACAATGGGTCGTTTCGTGCCTGTTAGAGAAGTTCTAACAGAAGCCGACAGCCTCAAGGCTGACATTCCCATGACTGCTTCTGTTGCAGAAAGCTACAAATTGGTGATGGAGGATTTTGATGCAGCAATTCCCGAACTCCCGGAAATCGCTTCTTCAGGATTACCTACCAGATATGCTGCCGAGGTAATAGCAAGCCGCGCTTGCCTGCAGGCTTACGCTTACACCGGTGATGCCGCATATCTTGATAAAGCGATTGCCTATGCTAAGGACGTTACCACCAACGGACCCGGTCTTACACCCAACTACGAAGGCATGTTCAATGAAACCGATGCCAATGCCTCTGAAATACTGTGGGGATACTACCGCATGAGTGAGAATACAACAATCGGCTCTTATGAAGAGCTTATCCGCGCATATCCCAACGTTTCTATTGATGATGTTCTTGTTTCTCTCTGCCCGAATCCGTTTGTGGTTCAGGGTGATGAAGGCAGACCTTTTGAATGTTGGGGCATTTATTGGCCAACACAGGATCTGGTGGACCAGTATCTCGCTATCGACGAAGCTGACGGCAAAGCTAAAAACTGGTGGGAGACATCACAATATCTTAATGCTGTTACAGAACACGATCCCCTAAGCATTACACAGGCCGGTGAGATTGATGAATACGAGCGCACCAACGGTGAACTCCGCCGCATCCCCACACCACAGGATTTCCTTCAGCTCAACTCATCGTATCCCGCAGCAACACGCTATGCTACACTCAACGATCCCGATTCCGACAAAGATATTTCTGATATCATCTATGGAAACCGTGATGCCCGTATGGCTGCTACAATTGTGTACGATAAAACAAAGTGGATGGGTCAGTATGTAACCATGAATCTCGCTGGTAACCTCTCTATGGGTGTCCGTGACAAAGAGGACGGTGGTTGGTATTGCACAACAACCGGTTACTACTGGCGCAAAAACACTGTCACAGACCTTGCCAGAGTATTCCATTCAAGAAATACCGGCTTCCACTATGTCATTGCCCGCACTGGTGAGGCTTATCTGAATCTTGCCGAGGCATATCTTTGCAAGGGAGATGCTGCAAGCGCGGTTGCCGCTCTGAATAACACCCGTACAGTGCATGGCAAGCTCCCCGCTTCAACTGCAGCTAACCTTGCTGACGCTTGGGCTGATTATATCCGTGAGCGCCGTGTTGAAATGGCTTATGAAGCAAATGATATTTACTTCAGCTATCTCCGTTGGGGTAAATATGGAGGTGACGCCAACTATGGCCGTGCTCCCGGTGCGGTTATCAAGGATCTGGATTGCCCGGTTTACAAGATTGAGATTAATCGCGACCGCACTGCATTCATCATCAATCAGATGACACTGCTTAATTCCGCAAGCAGATCATTCACAGACCGTCGCTACCTCTTCCCGATTCCTCAGAGCTTCCTCAATACTCGCGAAGCATACGGTCTTGATCACATACAGAATCCCGGATGGTAATAACATTTAATAAAGATAGAAAATGAAAAGATATATAATATCGTTTTTAGCTCTCTTGTCGATGGTTTGCTTCACAAGCTGTCTTACAAGTGGAATCGATGATCCCGAAAAAGAGTTTGACGGCGCTGATATCACAGGTGGACAGATCTATTATCGTTGGATCGACGCTGCCGGTAATGTTCAGCAGAAACGTATCGCCAGAGCGATTGATATTGACGATGAAGAGCAGGTGTTCACAATACTGTATGCAATCGGTACAACCCTCGATGAGCAGCAGTCTCAAGACTTTGAAACACTCAAGAAGGTAGTTGTGACACTTGATATCTCTACCGCGGCTATTATCAAACCTTTGGGTGATTCTCCCACTCTCGGAATACCCGGAGATTGGAGTAAACCCAATCAATATGAGGTGACTGCCGCCGACGGTACAAAAAAAGTTTGGACAGTAGTTGTTGAATCATACTATTAATTGAGTTAATAATTAAGGTTGACCCTCAACCGTGAAATGAGTTGAGAAAGAATACTAAGAAATTCCCGACACTTTTGTAAATCGGTTGAAATTAAAGAGAAGGCTTGATTGAGCCTTCTCTTTCTTTGTAGTATTTCAACCCGACGGGTTGAAGTATAGGATGGTTTTGTTCAGATCTTCTACCAGGTGAGGGAGATGTGTTTCCACACACGTTGCGGCACAAGACGCCAGATGCCGTTGACTATCGCCCATTTGCTGTTGATGACGGCGACGCGCTTTTTGAGCAGCACGGCTTTCTCAATAAGCGGTGCGGCTTCGTCAATACTCATTATCATGGGGTAGCTCTTGTTCTCGTCAAGCAGGGGAGTGCGGATGAATCCGGGGCGTATATCTGTGAATTTCACATTTACCTGCTGCTGATATGCAAGCTGCTCAAGGGCATTGATTAAGGTCTGCTGGAATTTCTTGGAGGCACTGTAGGCAGCGGCAACACCGATGCCTTTGGTACCGGCAATGGATGTGATGGCGGCAATCTGCCCCGCATAGCGGTTTGCTGTCTGCTTGTAGTACTTGTAAGCGGCGGCAACGATGCGGGCAAAACCGGTAACATTGGTGTTGAGCGTTGTTTCAAGCCTTTCATCCTGGAGCTCAGGGTCATAAAAACCTGTTCCGGCTGCAAATAGCAGAATATCCATGCCGTCAATCAACTCGATGAGGTCATAGAACTTCTTCACTGCATCGGGAGCGGTGACATCCAGCTCGCTCACAGCAACATTTGAAGGATACAGGCTTTTGATTTGCTCAAGGCGGTCAACTCTGCGAGCTGCAACTCCCACTCTCCAGCCCGCGCGGGCAAAATCGGTGGCTATGCGCTCTCCCAGTCCGGAAGATGCGCCTACAATTATTATTTTTTTCATATTACTCCGCAGGAGCGCTGTTTGTAGCATCTCCCTCAGTAGTATTAACCTTCGGGAGGCTCTTCTTGTTCAGCGGCAAGGTATATATGATTGAAAAGCCGCCGCCTATCGGCGTACCCCTTTTGCCGAAACCGGGAATATACATCGGTCTGCCGTACCGGTTTTTGCTCTGATGCAATACTGAGTGATATTTTACCTGCCAGCCCATCGAAATGTTTTTGAATATCTGCACCTTGATAGATGCTATCAGCTCCAGATATCCGGTGGTTGCGCTCTGCTGCGGAATAGAGAACGGTTCCGCTTGCCAATAGCTGTTGTTTGGCAGGGCGTTTTCAATGCTCCATTTATAAGGGGTAAAAGCGTAGCGCAAGCCGAACAGCAGCTGATATGCGGGATTGGAATTGTAGAAAATATTATAGTTCATGCCGAGTTTGAAGAATGGAGCCATCGGGCTCTTGAACGTGTAGTTCATGCCGTCCGGATGAATATCGGCAGAAGACATGCCGAACTCAAACACCGGCTTGAAGCGGTTGTGAAGACTCAGTTCGCCCCAGAAACTTATGCCGCCATACTCGGTGCCGAGCAGTCTCATCACGGGGTCCCACACATCCACACCGACAGAAACAGCGTGCATGAGCGGATAGAGGTTGCCGACCGGAGCCTCCAATGCGGTGGTATCCACATACTCCGTTCCGGTGACTGTATCCACAAGCACAACGTTGCCGTGGCTGTCCTTGGTTTCAGCGAGGCGGCTCTTGTCAAACTCCTCTTTCACCTCCTTTTTTGTACCCTGTGTTGCAGGCGGGGGTGTCACCGGATTGATGCGTCGCTGCGCCTGTGCGCTGAAAGCAAACAGCATCACAAGAGCTATGACGGATAATATGTTGCGGCACAGTCTCATCACAGTTCTTCGTTGTCATCGTTGCCGGGGTCCTCCTCTTCGTGGGCAACCCGGAAGAAAATTTTAATTCTCTCTGTGTCAAGATTATTGATAAGCGAGTCGGTAACCGCTACACTGTCAATTAAGTGAGTGGTGTATCTAACGCCTGTGATTGTGTAGAAGTACATAGCTCCGCACTCCTCGCTCACAAATTTTGGCTGGGAGGTGTAGGTGAAGGAAATAGTGTCGTTTAGTTCCGGATGATCAAGATGTTTAGCGAGATAGCGGAAGCAGAACGAAGTGGAGGTGTTATCGGAGCGGAAGGGGAGATAAACCATAGACGCCGTGCGTGTGGAAATCAGTGAGGAGTCATTCGGGGCTCCGATGCCAAAAACGGTTATTGAATCAAGAGAAATCTTTTTGTCTGTGCTCCCATCGTAGAATCCGGCAAGCGGAATGCTGCTCTGGTTCTGCATACACCCGACAGTGTTGCAGCACCAAGCCACAGCCCCGATGATAAGGCAGATAAGATATTTCAGAACTTTCCCCATTTCACAATATCTTCAACAGGCTTTCTGTTTTTCGGCGGCACAGCGGCTCCCGGCTGAGGATAACCTACAGGAATGATGGCAATAGGTTCAAGGTTTTCAGGAAGTGAAAAAGCCTGTGCGAGAGCCTTGGCATCGAAATTGCAAATCCAGCAGGTGCCTAATCCGAGCGATGTCGCGGCAAGGCATATATGCTCGACAGCTATAGCGACATCCACATCGGTGTGGTCTTTGCCGTCGGCTCTGTGCCATGCTTCTGAGTGGTCGCCGCAGGCAATGATGAACGCCGGCACATCCTTGACCCAGTCGCGGCTGTAAGCGTTGACAACAATCTCGCGGGTGTCCTGAGTGTCAGCCACTATGAATTTCCAGGGCTGTTTGTTGCAAGCCGAGGGAGCGAGTCTTGCCGCATCAAGCACGGCAAGGATCATTTCTCTGCTCACCGGCTGCGGTGTGTAAGCTCTGCAGGAGTAGCGTGACGCCACAACATCGTAGAGCTGAGGATAGAGTTCGGTTTTAGTCATGACAGTCGGATTTCTTCTTCAATTTCGTAATGGTTTCTTCCCGGAGAGTTGCGCACGATAAGTTCGCCGAGAAATCCGGTGAGAAACAGCTGTGTGCCAAGAATCATCAGCACCAGAGCGAGATAGAAGTATGGCGAATCGGTAACGAGAATAGTCGGGTTGCCGGCATGGAGATTGTATAGCTTCATGGCTCCGACAATCACAACGGCTATAAAACCTAGAATAAACATCAGGCTGCCGAGGAGCCCGAAGAAGTGCATCGGCTTGATACCGAACTTGTTGGTAAACCAGAGTGTTGCAAGGTCAAGATAGCCGTTTACAAAACGGTCGAGTCCGAACTTGGTCTTGCCATATTTTCTTGCCTGATGCTGCACAACCTTTTCTCCGATTTTGGAGAATCCCGCATTTTTGGCGAGGAACGGAATGTAGCGGTGCATATCGCCATAAACCTCTATGTGCTTCACCACCTTGTTGCGGTAGGCTTTCAGACCGCAATTGAAATCATGCAGATTCTTTATGCCGCTCACCTTTCGCGCGGTAGCGTTGAACAGTTTCGTGGGAATGGTTTTAGACAGCGGGTCGTAGCGCTTCTTCTTCCAGCCGCTCACCAGATCATATCCCTCCTGAGTAATCATTCGGTATAGTTCCGGTATTTCATCGGGGCTGTCCTGCAGGTCGGCATCCATAG
>JAIDQW010000076.1 GCA_029062075.1 Paramuribaculum sp. | reverse complement strand
TCTCAGAGGTGCTCTGGGAGGCGATGGAGAAAAACGCCCACGAGCAGTTCGCCGCCTGATGATAATTTAGTCATTGTTGAAAATTTGTCTCCGCATAGATATTCAGCGGATGAAAATAAGATTGTATCTTTGCAGAAAAGAGTAGCACTATATAAGAACCGAATATGATTACACTCGCGATATTCAATCCCGAAGCTTTGGTAAATGCCTTTCTGGATGCAGCTCCCCTCACCGTATATCTGATGGTTTTCGGGCTGATGATCATTGAAAGCTCATTTATCCCCTTTCCGAGTGAGGTTATCATTCCCCCCGCAGCATACCTTGCTGCAACAAGCCATGAGGTGAATATTGTGCTTATTGTAGTTCTCGCCACTGCCGGTGCACTCGGTGGAGCGCTTGTCAACTACTATCTATCTGTCTGGATAGGTCGCCCGCTTGTTTATAAATTTGCAGATTCAAGGTTAGGTCACGCCTGCCTTATTGACAGACAGAAAGTGGATAAGGCTGAAAAATATTTCGATGATCACGGGGCTGTGTCAACATTTATCGGCAGACTAATTCCCGCCGTGCGCCAGCTAATCTCTATACCGGCAGGGCTTTCACGCATGAATATCGGCAAATTCGCGCTCTTTACAAGTCTCGGAGCGTTGCTGTGGAATGGAATTCTTGCTGCGATGGGCATGTGGCTCGGTCATCTTGTTGATAGGCAGCACCTTCTTGCAAAGGTTGAAGAATACAATTCTTACCTCACTTACTGCGGAATTGCCCTCGGTGTGATATGCGTAGGATTTATAGTGTGGAACGCCTTCAAAACTCGTAAATAAATTATCAGAATATATGGTAAAAGTAGCTCCTTCAGTCCTCTCGGCTGATTTTGGTAAACTCAACGAAGATATTGAGATGCTCAATGCATCTGAAGCGGATTATATTCACATTGATGTTATGGACGGAGTGTTCGTTCCTAACATATCTTTCGGTTTCCCGGTAATCAAATCGATAGCCAAAGTTGCTCAAAAGCCGTTGGATGTTCATCTGATGATTGTTGACCCGCAGCGATATGTCAGTCAAGTGAGAGACTGTGGCGCGGAAATAATGAATGTGCATGTTGAAGCCTGCAATCACCTGCACCGTGTTGTGCAGCAGATAAAGGGTGCCGGTATGAAAGCAGCCGTAACACTCAATCCTGCCACACCGGTGGTTATGCTCGAGGATATTATCACTGACCTTGATATGGTTCTACTCATGTCAGTTAATCCTGGATTCGGTGGTCAGTCATTCATACCCGGAACTATCAGGAAACTACGTCAGACCACTCAATTAATAAAGCAATCCGGCTCTAAAGCGCTTGTTGAAATAGACGGAGGGGTAAACCTTGCAACTGGTGCGGAACTTGCCGCTAACGGAGCTGATATTCTGGTTGCCGGCAGTTTTGTTTTCTCTTCTGAAAATCCAGTTGCTACAATTGCCGAATTAAAAAAAGTGTAACCACTCTTCGTTTAGAAAAACTCACCTCTACTTTATTCTCACACAATGGATTCATTTGAAATATCATCTGTAAACTATGATCCCAGCACCCTCTCCTCTGCATCCGGCAAAGCGGGAGAGGCTGCAAACAATGCGAGCCGCCCTGACAATACTCCACGGCAAACTACTCCTCAGCCTAAAGCTGAACCGGTGAGAGCTACGGTGGTGAAACCTGCATACAGTTCCCGTGAACGCTGGAAAATGTTTACCGGCATTCTATTTATTGTTGCCGCAGTGTATATGCTTATTGTATCTATCTCATTTTTTGCAAACGGAGCGTCAGACCAGAGTATTGTGCAGAATACACCTTACAGCGAAGTGTCAGGAGCCGCTAATGAAATAGGCAATACGGGAGGTCCGGTTGGAGCTGTTCTTTCAGATATGCTCATGTCACGCTGGTTGGGAATAGGTTCTTTTATCATTATTTTCTATATAGGAGCCCTTGGTGTTTCTTTAGTCAAAATCAAACATTTCAGTTTCTGGAATCTCACATACAAATGCTTGCTCACCGCTATAGTACTGTCAATTCTCACCGGATTCCTGACATACCGTCTTACTTCTTACAACTATTGGGGTGGAAATCACGGAAGGGTGATAAACGAAATGCTCATCAAGCACACCGGAATCTTGGGTGCGATTGGAGTTAATATTCTATTAGTAAGCGCAGTAGTACTTGTATTCCTCAAAGAGATACAGTATGCCTGGAATGTTTACAGTACCCGTATAAGACAACATAGGGAGGCACTTGCAAGAGAGAGAAAAGAAGCAGAGGAAAGGCGTAAAAAAGCTGAAGAAAATCTGAGCAGAGACATTAGCCAGGTTACTGAAACAGCTCAAACCAGACGAGATAGTTTCGGACATGATTCAGTGGATAGAAACAGCAACAAAACGAATGCTCATGATGAGCCGGACAAACCGGGAGTTACAACCGAACCGGAACTTGAGGATATTGCTGTGCCTCACAGACCCGAGCATAAGCCATCTTCATCTGTTGTTTCAGAAGATATAAAATCCATAGTCCCGGAAGAAAATAACTTAGAAAAAAATGACATGCCGCAAACTCAACCAACGGTTGAACCGGTACTGTCAGAAATTCCTCAAACTACTGAAGATACAGATGATTCACAATACCGGTTTCCGACTACCGATCCTATTATAGAGGATATTACGGAAATTGAATCCACAGAAAAACCTGAGCAAGAAACTGAGCAGGAGATTGAACGGGAAACTGAGCCAGATATCACAATGACCGTGAATGTGCCTGAAGATGAGCCGGAGGCTAAGCACATCCAGTCTGAATTCTATGACCCGACTGCTGAACTGTCATCTTTCCGGTCTCCATCTATTGATTTGCTTGAGGATAGAGAAGTGCGCACCGATCATGTTGACCTCGCGGAGCAGGAGGAGAATAAACAGAGACTCACAGAAACACTTAGCACTTATGGCGTAAAGATATCTCACATTGAAGCGACTGTAGGACCTACTATCACCCGATATGAGGTTATTCCGGCGCAAGGAGAGAGAATCCGCTCCATCAAGAGCCTTGGTGATGACCTCGCACTTAGCCTCGCCGCGCTTGGAATACGTATCATTGCACCTATTCCGGGTAAAGGCACTATCGGCATCGAGGTTCCTAACAAGGATCCTCAGATTGTTGGTATGAAAAGCATTTTCGCTTCTGAAAAGTTCCAGAATACCGAGTATGAACTTCCCATAGCTATGGGGCGTACGATTACAAACGAAATATATATTGCCGACCTTGCCAAACTGCCCCACCTACTTGTTGCGGGAGCTACCGGTATGGGTAAATCGGTTGGACTCAACGCTATCATTGCTTCGCTGCTCTATAAAAAGCATCCGGCGGAACTTAAATTTGTGCTTATCGACCCCAAGCGTGTGGAGTTGAGCCTGTATAGAAAACTGGAGCGACATTATCTCGCAGCCCTTCCGGGAGAAGATGCTATTATCACAGACACCAGCAAGGTAGTTGCCGTTTTGAATTCACTATGCATCGAAATGGGCAATCGCCTGTCTCTTCTTGAGGATGCCGGAGTCAGAAACATCAAGGAGTATAACGCCAAGTTCATTGCAAGGCGTCTCAATCCCAATAAACACAAGTTCATGCCGTACATTGTG
>JAIDQW010000075.1 GCA_029062075.1 Paramuribaculum sp. | reverse complement strand
CCCATCCAGCCGAAAATGTCGATGTTGTCCCATCCCTCCTTGTTGTCGTTGCGCGGGGGATAGTAGTTGATGCGCACTTTGTGGTAGTAACCCTGATGTCCGCCCTTTTCAGCACCGCCACAGTTGGCATTGTAGAGATCAGGCTGATTTTCAGGAACGAGGATAGACTCCAGAGTTGAAAGTTTTGAAACCTCCTTGGTGCGGAAGTTTGCGGGCTCGTCAAGCACAAGACCGTCACGGTTGCCGAGGATATTGGTTGAGAACCAGCCGTTCAAACCGAGGCAACGAGTGCCGATGATAGGAGCGAAACCTGACTTAACGAGAGTCTGACCTGTCTTGAAATCCTTACCGGAGATAGGCATACCGGTTTTTTCGCTGAGTTCCCACATTGCAGGAATGTCAACGGTAGTGTTGGGAGCACCCATGATAAAGGGAGCGCCTTCGCTGAGAGCTGCGTAAGCATAGCACATAGAGGGTGCGATATGCTCCTTGTCGTCAGCCTTCATTGCTGCTTCGAGAGCTTCAAGAGTGCCATGAACCTTTTCATCAACAGGCACATAAACCTCGGTGGAAGCTGCCCAAAGAACAACTACTCTGTCAAGATTATTCTCTTTTTTGAACTTGCGGATATCCTCGCGGAGCTGTTCTACCATTTCCCAACGGGTTTTGTTGGTCATGATATTGTCGCCGTCAAGACGCTTTGCATAGTTATGGTCGAAAGCGGCTTTCATGGGAACGATTTTTTCAAGCTCGTCCTTAACCGGCTCAATATCCTTCGGCTGAAGCACTTCTGCATAGCATGCGCTCTCGTAAGCATTTGCGGGATAAACATCCCATGCACCGAAAACTATATCGTCAAGCTTTGCCATAGGCACGATATCCTCATATTTGAGGTACTTCTTGTCTGCCCCTTTGCCTACACGGATTTTGTCGTACTGCGTCATGGAGCCTACAGGTTTGGCAAGACCTTTACGTGCCATGAGAACACCGGTCATAAAGGTTGAGGTCACAGCTCCCAGTCCAACCACGAGAACACCGAGTTTACCTTCAGCAGGTTTTACTGTTGTTTTGTTCATGATGTGAAAAGATGTTGGTTATATTTTATGTTTTTTCTATTTCTATGCACTTTCCGCCTGTCATTTTTTTATGCTATACCAGGCAAAAAGCGCGTAAAAGTACTTATATTCTCCGACATGCAAAATTATTTGCAAATAAAACTTCCCTTATTTTTATTAAGATTTACTAAAAATAAGCCAAAACGGAAAAAATTAGCTAAATTCATCCCAATTACCTATTTCTTTTGCAAATATTCCTTAACGGTACCTTTTCCCGCTAACTGTTATTTCTGGTTACGGAGGGCGTAAGTGCGCTCGCGCAGAAAAGCTCCGAGAGTGGCAGCATCCTTGCGGTGGGATGCCTGCTCCTCAACGCTTATCACATTCCCTACGCTTATATGCATCTCCTTGCCGTTCAGGCGGAATACCTCAGCGGGCAGACGCAGCGACCGTGCAGGCCAGCAGATATGACCCAGAATGTTGCACCAAAGGCTGTTGCCGCCGTGAAAAAATATTGGTATCACCGGCACATTGGCGCGGTAGATTATCTGAAGAACTGAGTCCTGCCACGCCCTATCTACCTGCTGGTATTTCCAGTTCACTTTGCTCATGGCACCCGCAGGGAAAAAGCCGAGCGGTTCGCCGGAGCTGAGCTGCCGCAGAGCCTGACGGATACCGGTGACCGAAACGGCCCGCTTGGCTGGGTCGTCAGACGACAGCGCATCCACCGCTATGAAATTAGGCCGCATGGCTGAAATCTTGTTCAGAATCATATTCACCATCACCTTGAATTTCGGGCGGCGAGAACCTATTATATAAATCAGCGCTATGCCGTCAAGCGCACCGAATGGATGATTGCTCACGGTTATAAAGGCACCTTCGGGCAGATTGTCAAGCTGCTCCTCATTGTCAATGCGAAGCTTCATCTTGAATTCCTCAAAAAGAAGACGGCGGGTGAATTCCGGACCGGGAGTATCGCAGCATCTGCCATGCACGGCATTGACCTTATCAACCGACAGAAAATGAAGAAGCCGGTTAACAAGCTTTTCATGTCCGTCAAGCTTGGGAACAAGTGCGCGGATGTCATCATAATTCAGCACATCCGGTCTTATCTCATAATCCTGGGAGTTCGTCTCCATATTCAATTAGTTTTAGATACGGCTCTTATTGTCGTGACTTGATTTCCGCCATCACCGCCTTGGCTATGCCTGTTGCGGCTTCGCCCCGGCAGGGAGCGAAACTGGGCCAGTCGTTCAGATGCACGATTATCATCTCACCCTCGGGAGTGATTATGCAGTCACCACCGAAAATCTTCACATCCAGAGCCTCAGCTGCATCGCAGCATATCTTCTGCATACGCTCCTCATCTATCTTGGTGAGAACGGGACTGCCGGCATCGCTGTCTGAGTGCGGAAAAAGCCATTGAAAGAACGGAGCGCCCACTATGCCGTAGAATTTCACTAAACGTCCCTCGACATGGCGGCTTATCACCGCGCGCTTTATTCCGCGCAGAAAATACTCCTGAAGCACCTCCTGAGCCTCTACCGGATGCCGGACAAGGGTAACATCCTCCTTATGCTTGGTGTGGGAATCGGCTCTTTTGATCCAGCACCGCTGAAAGCCGGCTTTGGTGAGGCGAGCCTTTACAGCCTCGTCGGTGCTGACGATGATACTTTCGGGGAAAGGTATGTTATTGCCTACAAGAATCCTGGTCATGCGCTCGCGCAGGCAGTTCTCTATACCGAAGCCGGAGTTGATGACTATCCTCCCCTCCTCCTCAAATTGCTGGAGAATATCTATTGAACGGGGTTCGCGGCACATGTTCACCACTATCCGCTCATCAACCTTGCCTGCCGCAAGCTCCTCCTCGCTGTACAGGCTCACCTCGCAGCCACGCTTGCGCAGCTGCTCGGCAACAACGTTCAGAATTGCCGTGTCGTTGCCTATATGGTTGGGAGAATACACTCCGGACCTCTTGACTGCAGCTATTTTGATTTCAGACATCAGGTTGATTTTTTAGTTATTCCGTTTCCTCGCTATTGGTCAGGTCAAGAACAACATTGTCGCTCTTGTTTTTCTCTATGTACTGCTTACGCAGCGGATTGGAATAGGCTTTGTCAAAAACCGCACGGTTTCGGTAAATGTCAATGGCTTGAAATATCGCCTGCCTCATTGAGTCGCCGCTCACGGTGCCTCTGCCGGCTATATCGTAAGCGGTGCCGTGGTCGGGAGAGGTACGCACGTATGGCAGACCGGCGGTGAAATTCACACCGCTGTTCATCGCTATGGTCTTGAAGGGTGCCAGACCCTGGTCGTGATACATGGCGAGCACGCCGTCAAACCTGGCGAACTGACCGGCACCGAAAAATCCGTCGGCGGCATACGGACCGTAGCAGTTGATTCTCTGATTCTGACATTCGGCAATTGCCGGCTCTATTATTTCCGATTCTTCGCTGCCGAGAAGACCGTTCTCGCCGGAATGGGGGTTGAGTGCCAGCACGGCGATGCGGGGACGGTGAATGCCGAAATCTCTCCTGAGTGAGTTGTCAAATTCCTTGATGCGCTCCTCAACAGCCTCTTTGGTGATTCCCTGAGCCACATTGGACAATGGCAGATGACCCGTAACAAGAGCCACGCGGAGCGAGGTGCGGGGGTCGCAGAGTATCATCAGAGCCTTCTCGCCGTTGTCGGCAAGGGAGGCTTCCAGGTACTCGGTATGACCGGGAAAATGGAAGGTGTCGCTCTGAATGCTGTGTTTATTTATCGGTGCTGTCACAAGCACATCTATATAACCCGCACGGAGGTCGGCAACAGCCCGCTCAAGGGCTGCGAAGGCTGCCTGTCCGGATTCGGCGGTGGCTATGCCGGGCTCCACCTTTACATCCTCACCTATCACATTGATGATGTTGTACTGACCGTCACGGGCTTCCGACGCATTGGATATCTGGTTCAGTTGAAGAGGGTTCGCAATGGCTCCCTTGCGGTAATAGCCGGCTATCTTGGCGGAACCGTAAATCACCGGTGTGCACATCTCGGGCATCCTCTCATCCTCGAGGGCTTTGAGAATAACCTCATAGCCTACTCCGTTTATATCTCCTTGGGTTATTCCAACCCTTATCTTCTGTTTATCACTCATGGTTCTCTATTTTTTATTCGGTTGATTTGGGCTAAAATATCATTTTGCTGATGATGGATTAGCCAGATTCCATAAATTCAGATAAGCGGCGCGGGTGATATCCACCGTCTTGGGATAGTTTATCTTGTCGGCATGATCGCCGGGCAGATGATAGTCGGCATGCCCGTCGGTGTGATACCATATCACCGGGATGTCACGCTTCGCAAATGAGCCGTTGTCACCACCGCCAATGGGACGATCCCAAGCGCGGTAATCGGGCTTGAGGTTCAGCCCGCGCTCTTTTATATCGTTACGCAGCCACTGCTCGAAGCAGGGATAGGCTGCGGTGTAGAAATAAACAACGTGCTCGGGCACATCCTCGCGGTTGTTTCTCCCTATCATATCAAAATTGATATAACCTTTTATCTTTTCCGGTTCTGACCAGTTCTGCATAAAGTACTCTGAGCCGAGCAGACCTTTCTCCTCGCCGTCCCATAGCGCGAATATCACTGTGCGCTCCGGTTTCTGACCGCTCGCCACAAAGGCGCGGGCTATCTGGAGAACAGCAGCAACTCCGGAGGCATTGTCATCCGCTCCGTTATATATTTTGTCTCCGTCAAGCAGTGGGTCAACTCCGAGGTGGTCGTAATGGGCACCCATTATCACATATTCGTCTCTCTTCTCTCCGGGAATCATCGCAAGGATGTTGCGCATGTCTAATTTCTGATGCACTGACTCTTTCAGCTTAGCTATGCTGTCGGGATGCACCTGATATCTGCCACGACGCTGACGCTCAGCCCTATAGGCTTCAAAGGGCTGCTCATAGCTATCACCGTTCCAGGATTGCAAACCCATAGCTTTTGCATTGGCTATCAGGTAGTTACCTGCAATTCTTCCGGACTTGTAGCCGGCTTCTCTCCCTTCGAGTTCATCGGATGCAAGAAAGCCTATATGAGCCTCAGCCGTTTCGCGGTTTATGGTGCGGTAACCTTTGTCAACGGGTGTTTCTGCATGGAGCGTCACAAACATTAAGCTCGCTGCTGCGAGTGAAATATATCTGTTCATATCAGGGTGTTTGAATCGCAAAAATAGATAAAAATTTTTTAGACCTTCCAATTATATCGGAAAAATTATATCTCTGTGAAATATGATTGCGCCGTCATTTATCCGGGTACCGGGAATCGTCTATTCTTCACCATGAAAGGCATTGAACACAACGGAGGCTTTTGCAGGTCCTACCACTGATGCCAGCTCGTCAAGGTCGGCTTCCTTGATGCGCTTTACACTGCGGAAGTGTTTCAGCAGACTTTCGCGGGTCTTGGCTCCTACACCTTTCACCGAGTCGAGTTCTGAAACGAGCTGACCTTTGCTGCGGCGGTTGCGGTGATGGGTTATTCCGAAACGGTGGGCTTCGTCGCGCAGATGCTGAACCACACGTAGGCTCTCTGAATTTTTGTCGATATAAAGCGGCACGCTGTCGCCGGGAAAATAAATTTCTTCAAGGCGTTTGGCTATTCCCACAACCGCTATGGTGCCGCGCAGGCCCATCTCGTCAAGGGCTGCCACTGCCGCGCTCAGCTGACCTTTACCACCGTCAACAACTATCAGCTGGGGCAGCTCCTCACCTTCGTTCACGAGTCTGGTGTATCTGCGGGTGAGCACCTCTTTCATAGAGGCGAAGTCATTGGGACCCTCTACGGTTTTGATGTTGAAGTGACGGTAATCTTTTTTGGATGGTTTGCCGTCTTTGAAAACCACGCAGCTTGCAACTGGGTTTGTACCCTGGATATTCGAGTTGTCAAAGCACTCTATGTGATGCGGCAGTGCTTCAAGCCGGAAATCCGATTTCATACGCTCAAGCAGTTTGCGGGTGTGCTCTTCGGGGTCTTTGCGGGCGAGTTGGTTCAGTTTGTCTATTTTGTGCTGACGGGCATTGCGCTCCGACACATCCAGAAGTTTCGCTTTGTCTCCGCGCTGGGGCACCATGAATGTAACCCCGGGCATGTCAACATCCGGTTCCTGGGCAACAAGAACAGCCTCATATTTGATGTCGAATTGTTTGGCTATCTCAGCCATGGCATATCCCAGAAGCTGGGGCACGGTTTCATCCATGCGACGCTTGTACTCCAGGGTGACGCTGCGCACCACCGCCCCCCTGCGCACATGCATATAGTTTATATACACATCGCCGCCGTCATCCTCCACACCAAATACATCTACATCACCTATGGTCTGGCTCACAATCACACTCTTGCCGCAATAACGCTCAACAAGCTCATACTTGAGCTTCACCTCCTGGGCTTCTTCAAAGCGCAGTTCGGCGCTGAGTTCTTCCATCTGTTTTTTCAGATATTCCAGAAGTTCGGCAAGGTCGCCGCGAAGTATCCTTTTCACATTTTCGATCTGCTCGGCGTACTCTTCTTCACTTATCTTGCCCACGCATGCACCTGAACACCTTTTTATATGATAGTCCAGACACAATCTCCCTTTCCCTGCGGCTATGCTCTGGGGGGTGATGAAGTGACGGCAGGAGCGTAACGGGTAAAGTTCGCGTATGAGTTCGAGAACAGTGCGGGCGGATGCGGTATTGGTGTATGGTCCGTAATATTTGGACCCGTCAAGCTCTTTCTGGCGAGTCATGAATACCCGGGGATACGGCTCCTTCGTAACCACTATCATCGGATAAGATTTGTCATCCTTGAGCAGTACGTTGTATCTCGGTTTGTACTCCTTTATCATGGAGTTTTCGAGATTGAGGGCATCCTGCTCGGTGGGCACCACTATATATTTCATGTCAGCTATAGCCCGGACAAGTAGGTTGGTGCGGGTGCTGTCATGAGTACGGTTAAAGTACGACGAAACTCTCCGCTTCAGGTTCTTCGCCTTCCCCACATATATCACATTACCCTCGGAGTCGTAGTACATATACACTCCGGGGGTAGTGGGCAAGATTGCTATCTTGTCGGTGAGTTCCTGAGATTTTTTATGCTTTGCCAATATTAATACACAATCAGTGAATCCACATCAACATCTTTTGGCAGGGCTTTTCTTCCATTCAGGGCTCCGAGCTCTATGATGAAGTTGATATAGATTTTCTTCGGATTCATGCTTTTCACAAGTTCGTATGCAGCCGCCATTGTGCCGCCGGTGGCAAGCACATCGTCATGAATCACAACTATGTCATCCTCGCTAATGGCATCTTTGTGAATCTCGATGGTGTCTTTGCCATACTCTTTCTCGTATGTGCATTGAATGGTTTCAGCCGGCAGCTTGCCCGGTTTGCGCGCAGGCACAAAACCGGCTCCGAGCTCAAAGGCAAGAATGGATCCGCAAATAAAGCCACGACTCTCGATTCCAACTACCTTGGTAATCCCTTTATCGCGGTACAGCTGCGACAAATCCCATCCAAGAATATGAATGGCTCGGGGGTCCTTGAATGCGGTTGTCAAATCCTTAAACACTATCCCCTTTGAAGGGAAGTCAACCACATCTCTGATTTTCGATTTAATGTATTCCATATTTAATTCACTTTAGTTTTATCTTTCATAAAACCACACACTTACCAGTGTTCCACGTGAAACAATCACCTACCTAAAAGCACCAGTAATATACTGATGTCGCTCGGCGATATACCCGGTATGCGCGAGGCATGCCCTACTGTCTGGGGATTTATTTTAATTAGTTTTTGTCTCGCCTCGGTTGAAAGACTCTTCACGGTTGAATAGTCTATCATCCCTGCAAGTTTCACATTCTCAAGTCTGCCAAGCTTATCAGCAAGGGCTCGCTCTCTATCGATGTAGCCTCCGTACTTTATCAGAATCTCGGCTGCCTCAATTATCTCATCTCTTCTCGCAGACTCTATATTATTGTCAATATAGTCTTTTAGTAAGGGCAGCTTATCTGCGAGGAGAGACACATTGAGTTTCGGACGCAATATAAGGTCGTAGAGTTTCATACTCTGCCTGAGGGGTGACTCCCCTATTGATGCTAACCATTCATTTACCTCATCAGGCTTTACTGAGGTGTCACGCACAAATTTAATGAAGGCATCGCGCTGGGTTCTCTTGCTGACCATTAAATTATAACGGTAATAATCTGCCAGCCCAACCTGGTGGGAGCGTTCTGTTAATCTCATATCGGCATCATCCTGGCGTAGAAGTATCCGGTATTCGGCACGAGATGTAAACATTCTATAAGGCTCATCAACTCCTTTGGTCACGAGGTCATCTATCAGAACTCCGATATAGGCTTCATCGCGGTTTAGCGTGAACTCTCCTTTATCCTGAGCCTTGAGGGCTGCATTGATTCCGGCAATCAAACCCTGACCTGCCGCCTCTTCATATCCGGTGGTACCGTTCACTTGTCCGGCAAGATAGAGCCCGGGCACCACTTTGCTTTCAAGTGTATGGTATAGTTGAGTCGGATCAAAAAAGTCATACTCTATCGCGTAACCGGGACGGTAAATGCTGATATTCTCAAATGCTGGAATTGTGAGAAGTGCTTTTAACTGTACACTGAAAGGCAGGGATGAGGAGAAACCATTGAGATAAAATTCCTGGGTTTCCTCCCCTTCAGGTTCTATGAAGAGCTGGTGCTCGGTCTTGTCGGCAAAGGTGACAATCTTTGTCTCTATACTCGGACAGTATCTGGGACCGATACTTTTTATCTGACCGTTATACATTGGTGAATCAGGTAAACCCTCACGTAATATTTCATGAGTTTTCTCATTTGTATATACTATGTGACAGGGACGCTGCTTCAATTCTCGTTTCACATCGGGCAGGTAGGAGAATTTATGATCGTCATTCTCCAGCTCCTGAATAGCTGTCTTGCTCCAGTCTATGCTTCTGCCGTCTATACGCACCGGTGTCCCGGTTTTCATCCTTTCAGAAGTTATTCCTAATGACTGCAACTGTGATGTCAAACCGATGCTCGCTGGCTCTGAAATTCTACCTCCTTCCATCTGGACTCTGCCTATGTGCATCAGTCCGTTCAGAAAGGTGCCGGCGGTTATAACAACTGTCTTGCTGTGAAATGTGACTCCGCTCTTTGTCTTGACTCCGGCTGCTTTGCCGTCATCAATAATCAGCTCTGTGACGTCATCCTGCCACATATTTAGGTCTGAGGTATTCTCAAGAATCTTTCGCCACAGGGCACTGAATTTCATTCGGTCGCTCTGCGCTCGAGGGCTCCACATTGCCGGACCTTTTGAGCTGTTTAACATCCTGAACTGTATGGCTGTCTTGTCTGTAACAATTCCGGTCATTCCCCCAAGTGCATCTATCTCTCTCACAATCTGACCTTTAGCGATTCCACCTATGGCAGGATTGCAGCTCATTTGAGCTATTTTGTTCATATCCAGGGTGATAAGTAGTGTTGATGCGCCTAAAGTCGCTGCCGCATGAGCTGCCTCGCAACCTGCGTGTCCTGCACCAACAACAATAACATCGTAGTCAAATTTCATTTTTCTTCCTTGAGTTTACTCAATTCTGCAAGGGCTTCATTTTCATGAGCCTCCATTATTTCACGTTCTCCCTCACCTTTGTCATTTATTCCGCACAGGTGTAGGATGCCATGAACTATAACTCTATTAAGTTCTGTCTCATAATCCACTCCAAGACCTTCGGCATTCGATGCCACTGTGTCAAGCGATATATACATATCACCGCTAACAAGTTTGCGGCGACTGTAATCAAAGGTTATTATATCGGTGTAGTAATCGTGATTCAGAAATTCGCGGTTAACTTTTATGATAGTGTCATCATCGCAAAAAATATAACACAGCTCTCCCATAATTTTTCCGTGAGCTTCTGCTACTCTATGTAGCCATTTTTCCATTAAACTCACATCAAGCTCTGGCAGGCATACATTTTCCGCGTTCCAGATTATTTTTTTTGCCATCTTGGAATTTGTTACACACAAAAGTAAGTAAAACCGCAATTTTATCCAAAAACTAAATTTCCGGCATTTTTCTGCGGAATATATCTATTTACGTATTTAACTGTGTATCTGTATTTTGTGCAATTATTCCCCTCTCAGAATTTAATATTTGAAGCTTAACTGTATAACCGTGTTGAATTTTTTTATTCTGAGAGTGGTATTTTTTTCTAAATTTGTAACATCTCCTAAAAAAATCAATATGAGTAAAATTTCTGCTACAATTATCACTTTTAACGAAGAGAAACATATTGCCAGATGCATTGAGTCACTTCGTGACATTGCCGATGAAATCATTGTGGTGGATTCTTTCTCTACCGATCACACAGTTGATATCTGTGAGGCGCTGGGCTGTAAGGTCACCCGACGCAAAATGAAAGGGTATGGCGCCCAAAGACAGTATGCCACATCCCTCACCTGCCACAACTATATTCTTTCTATCGATGCCGACGAGGTGCTCTCCCCTGCTCTGAGGGCAACGCTCATCAAAATGAAACATGAAAAGTTCATGCACAGGGGATACTCTTTTGCAAGACTGAATTTCTATTGCGGCACTCCTGTAAAGCATTGCGGATGGTATCCCGACATTCAGGTGAGACTTTTCGACAAGAGATATGCCAACTGGAATCTTCACGATGTTGACGAACGTGTTATTTTCAGAGATAACGTTTCCCCTGTCAAACTCGATGGAGATATTCTTCACTACCGATGCTCCACCGAGGAGGAGTTCAGGCAAACCGAACAGGCTCATGCCGCACTGCTTGCAAAATCTATTATTGAAAGTGGAAAAAATCCGGGCATGCTAACTCCATATATTCAAGGTGTGAAAAGCTTCATCAAATGCTATATTTCACAGGGTGGCGCGCTCGACGGAATTGTCGGCACTGCCATCAGTAAGCAGAAATATCGCTCTACCCTGCTCGCCTGGAGCGCGGCACGAAAAAAGAAAAATAAATAATACCACTCTGTCCCTCTCTCCATTAAATATTATGAGCAAACAGTTGAAAGTCTATTGCAAGAATATTGAGGAGTACGTTGATATAACCGGTGGTGAGTCGTTGCTTGACATTTACCGGAGGATTGCTGACCGCATTCCATTCAATCCGGTGTGCGCTAAAGTGAACTACAAGGCGGAAGATCTCTCCTACGCTGTGTTCCATCCCAAGATGGTGGAGTTTCTGCCGGTGACCTCTGCAA
>JAIDQW010000074.1 GCA_029062075.1 Paramuribaculum sp. | reverse complement strand
AATCAAAACCTGTAATTGAATAACTCCGGGATCACACCGGAGCTTTTTTACAGTTTCGATTACCCCTTTGGCAAAAAACATCATTCTCTCATCGTTGTCGTGAGGAGAAGTAACTGTTTCAAGTTCTTTAGCTCCAGAACGCTGGAAATAGTCATCATTATCAATGAAATACACCTGCATTCTCGAAGGCTGGAGAGTTGCCACCTTAATAATAAGAGGATGGTCGCTGTCGTCAATGATAATATTCATGCCTGAAAGACGTATAACCTCATGCAACTGGTTTCTACGTTCATTAATACAGCCGTATTTTGGCATGAAAGTGCGCACCTCATATCCTTTTTCCTGCACTTTCTGAGGGAGTTCCCTTCCGTAAAGCGACATAGGTGATTCAGGAAGATAGGGTGCAATCTCCTGAGAGATGTAGAGTATTTTTTTATTTTCCATTACCTTTAGGAATGTTACTATGCAGTTTTGGGTGGCGCAAAGTTACGAATAATTTTTGGATTTCAGCGTATTATTGTAGCATTACACCGTTTCACGGTCTTAAAAAAACTTATAAAGGTGGGGAAGATGGGAAAAGAAAAGACAGTCGGGCTATAAGCCGGGTTATGTCACCGGAGGCAGTTCCCGAGGGCTTGCCCCGATGTTTCGTCATTTATCTGCGCCGGCTGTTGCCAGACGGCTGTAGCAGCCTACCCCCCGACAATGGACGAGCAATCCTTAAATGCCGGTATACATGGCCTTGCAACCCAAAGATGTGCGGCACCTCATGTCACCATGAAGCCCGGTGGGCTCTTACCCCGCCTTTTCACCCTTACCACAGTTGTGGCGGTTATTTTCTGTCACATTACTCTACGGTCACCCGCAGCTTTCCGTTAGAAAGTGTGGTGCTCTGTGTTGCCCGGACTTTCCTCACACCGCTTATGCATCGGCGAGCGACGAAACGCCCGACTGTCTGAATTTCTGCTGCAAAGGTAAGGAAAAAATCCTACAAGACTCACACTAACCCGTCCTTACGGTCTGATTTGAGCGGGTAGCGGCTCGGCGACATTATCAGGCGGAGCGATGTCGGATAAGAGCAGTATGCCCAAATCCAGGTGATTAGCACTGTAATTTTATTCCTCATACCGAGAATCGAAATCAGGTGAATAAACATCCACGTGAGCCAAGCAAAAAAGCCGGACAAGTGCATGTGGGGCAAATCGGCTACAGCAAGATTCCTGCCCACGGTTGCCATTGACCCTTTATCCTTGTATTTGAACTCTCTGACCTCACCCTTATTCAGTTCTTTAGCAAGATGCAGTGCCTGCTGAATGG
>JAIDQW010000073.1 GCA_029062075.1 Paramuribaculum sp. | reverse complement strand
ATTCAAATAGCAGACAGTTGCTTTTCCTGTTGTGGGGTGGGTGGAGCTCCTCCCACTATGATATTTTGCAACCTGGCACATAGATTTTTATGAGAAAGCAATCCGGAAATCTGCGCCGGGACTATTGGAAACAGATTGAACAACATATCATCCGGCAGATCCTTCAGCGGGTCGAGATTTGGCTTAACTATATGAAGTTTACATCCGGCTATCAAACTTCTGACAATCATCATTTTGCCAGCAATATAAGATATACTTAAAGGAAGGGCAAGCTCACTTGAAGAATTAATTCCGAAAAAAGCATTTGTTGCTTTCGCGGATATAATCATATCACTTTTAAGTAAGTGGATTTCTTTAGGAGCTCCGGTTGAGCCGGATGTGTTTGCAGAGATATATTCCGAAGGATCATACCATCTGCCTATGAAATCTTCAGCCTCTTTTGTATAACCGATTATTCGGGAATTATCCATTGCAATTCAGGGAATATCCAACCTTTTGATATATCGTAAAATAACTTATCGTTATTCAATACTAAAGGTGATGAAATATTATTAGTATATAGTCCTCCGGTTCCAAGCCCCTGCGGCATTCCAATACCGAAATTGGCTACCCATTGAGCTATAGCATTTAGTCCTACATTAGACTCAAGCGCAGAAGTTGCCCACCATCCTATTTCCCTCTGAACGGCTGTGTCTATCCACTCTTTCGCTTCTATAAATCCTCCACACAAAGATGGTTTCAATATAACAAAGGATGGCTTTATAAAATCAAGCATCTGTTCCTTCTCTATAATAGAGTGGGTGCCGATTAGTTCTTCATCAAGTGCTACAGGAATTGGAGAAGATTCGCAAATATTAGCCATTGACTCCCATTTTCCTACCGCAATGGGCTGCTCTATAGAGTGAATTGACAACGGAGCCAATCTATCTAGTCGAGACAGAGCATTTTTGGGAGTAAAAGCTCCATTTGCATCCAACCGAATCTCTATTAATTCAGGAGGAAATTTCTTTCTTATTTGCTCAAGCAATTTAATTTCTTGCTCAAAGTCCTCCGCCCCAATTTTGAATTTTATGCAGTGAAATCCTTCTAATAATTTTCGTTGAGCTCTTTGTAACATTTCCTCTATAGAACCCATCCAAACAAGTCCGTTTATTGTAATGGATTTTTCACCATTGGCAAACTCACCTGGAAAAGGGGTATGGAGGCAACCATTCTCAAAATCATTAAGAGCTGTTTCCAAACCGAATTTTATAGAGGACCAGTTACCTATATCAACTTCATCAGCCCTATTTATGGACTTACACAGATTGTGTAGGGTCTGTTCGTAATCGGGATTATCTTCTTTGCTCAACCCTTTGAAAATTGCACACTCCCCTAAACCGAACTTATTCGGAGAGCACTCATCCCATATCTTTATAAAAAATGTATCTTTAACAGGAAGAGCTCCTCTTGAAGTCAGCGCCTTGAAATTAAAATTCAAAGTATAAGGAGAATATGCCGCTTTTAGCATTACCCGGGGAATTTGGGGAATTTGTCAAAGTCAGGGTCTCTTTTTTCAAGGAAAGCATTTTTCCCTTCCTGGGCTTCCTCCATAAGGTAGTACATGAGCGTTGCGTCACCTGCAAATTCCATAAGTCCACGCTGACCATCAAGTTCCGCATTCAGAGCTCTTTTAATCATTCTGATAGCCATTGGACTACGGCTCAAAATTGTTCGGCACCATTCCACAGTTTCTTTCTCAAGCATTTCAAAAGGCACCACCTTATTTATCATACCCATTTCGAGCGCTTCTGCCGCAGTGTATTGACGGCATAGGAACCATATTTCCCTTGCTTTTTTCTGTCCGACACATCTTGCAAGATAAGATGAACCAAAACCGGCATCAAAACTACCCACCTTAGGCCCGGTTTGTCCGAATCGAGCATTTTCAGATGCGATTGTTAGATCACAAACCACCTGGAGAACATTACCACCACCAATTGCGTAGCCGTTAACCATAGCTATAACAGGTTTTGGAATAGAACGGATTGCCTTGTGCAAATCAAGAACGTTCAGTCTTGGCACACCATTGTTATCAATATAACCTCCAACTCCTTTCACATTCTGATCGCCTCCGGAGCAAAACGCCTTGTCACCGATACCGGTAAGTATTATAACTCCGATAGACGAGTTATCACGACAGTATGCCATAGCGTCCAGCATCTCAAAATTGGTTTGAGGACGAAAAGCATTATAAACCTGTGGACGATTAATTGTTATCTTGGCAATGCCTCCGCACTGTTCAAAAAGAATATCTGTGTATTCTTTTATCGGAGTCCATACAATATCATTCATGAGAACTATTTTTGAAAATTTTTGATCGTTTGAAATAATTTTTGAGTATCTCCGCGTCTATTTGAGGAGGAGTTTCTATAGCCAGAATAGATGGCTTATCATCTTGCTGTATAAATTGAGGGAGAACATAACGTAATTCTTCCTCATCAGATGCTCGGTAGAAACCAAATCCGAATCCTTTTGCCAATGATTCGAGAGGTAACCTAACAGCGTGTTGCGCAGCAAAATTTTTTTCAAGTTCCGGCAGATCACTTGTTGTGTTTATGAACCTAAATATTCCACCGCCTCCATTGCACATGACAATTATCTTGAAATTTGCCGGGATATCATTGGTTGCTAATGCTCCCAAGTCGTACTGCGCACTCATATCACCGGTTATAAGTACTGTCATACCCGAGTTATACGCCAGAGCCGCCCCGATAGCAGTTGATGTTGAGCCATCGATTCCACTAACTCCACGATTACAGTCACATCTATGAAAACCACAGTCACCCATCAGTTGTGCATAACGTATGGATGTACCGTTTGAAAGCTGAATATTTGCTCCTTTTGGTATTTTTGGAATAAACACCGAAAAAGCTTTCAAGTCACTCCACGGAATCTTAGATATATAAGCCCTTTCTCTTAAACACATCTCCGAGCCCCCGAG
>JAIDQW010000072.1 GCA_029062075.1 Paramuribaculum sp. | reverse complement strand
ATCTAATACCATGAAAAACTGGGTGCAAAGGTATGAGTTTATATTATTTCTCCAAAAACAATTTGACTAATTTAACTATAATTTAACTAAATACCTTCATAATGATTGTAAAATTAATCTATGTTAACCAATTTGGGCGCTACGGATATGATTTTTCCGGTTGAATGTGCAGTAATTTCCGGGGAATATTGACTCTGAGCAGTAGCTATTCCTGATGCAAATTCGCCGGCATTATTTACCCACATTTCATATTCAATTACAAAAGTGCCTTCAGGCAGGTGGTCAACAAATATATTTGTGCTGCTGTCTCTGTTCTCGCGATAGAAACAGATGCCATCGCTCCAAATCGGTGCAGGGGTCTGCTCCACGGGCTCAAAACAGGCGGCTCGGCTGTCAGTGATGGCGAGATAATCAATCGCTGATTCACTCTTGATTGTCAGGGTAATCTTAACCTTATCGCCAACTTTGAGGCTATCCTGCTTCTCCCAACCGCTCTTTCCTGCAACCACAAACTGTTTTGAGATGCTGAGCTGAATGCAGCTTGAAGCCTTGACGTTTTCCATATCTTTTGTGTCAATGCTGATTACTCCTCCCCACGCCGGCGTAATGCTACTCCTTATTATACTAAGGTTCGCTTTTGAGGCAACTTTTGAATTGAGGTTTATTTTTGTATCTCCGGAATATTTAGTGTTTTCCGCGGGAATATTCTTTCCGTTAAGTTTGAAATTGACTTTGCCCGATTCTGAAATCCATTCGGGTGAGGATGTGAGGATAGCAGCAACAATTTCAGACGCAACAGAAGTGTTACCCCAGTCGGTAGTCTGCTTCTGAAGCACAAGCCACTGGGTGATCTTTTCAATCTGCGGCGCTCCGGGCGTGATTGTTGCATAGGCATTAAGAGCCGAAGCGGTTGATGAAAGTGCTGATATAGAGGACGTGCGGTTTGTGAGCGGCTGCCACCACATTCCTTTATCCGGTGATACAGTTGCATATTCATCAAGCGATTTCAGTATTGTTGCCGCTGTAGCCTTGTTGCCGGAGCGGTAGAGCAGGAGTGCCGCATTCGCTTTTCCTTCAATGTCCATTCCTTTCCAGGTCTTAATAATGCGTTGGCATGTAGTGGAAATCATACTCCTGCCAATGGAAGAGGGAGTATATCCGGGATAGCGTGTAACTGTTGCGGTATAGGTGGTAAAGTCAGAGTTCGGGTATTTGCTGAAGATAGAAGTATATTCTTTCTCAATGTATTTCAGACCCTTGTTTATGATATTTGTGAGGTCATCATTGGCAGGCATAAACTTCAGGGAGTTCAATTTTCCTATTATATTGAGCACTGAGGCAGTTGCCCAAAGAGAGGGGGAGCTATATTGTTTCATCCAGCAAATTCCGCCGTCTGTGCTCTGTAGGCTACTGATAAACTTAGTGGCTTCGGCAATAGTTTTGTCACACTCCTTTTTATTAAGCAGCAGTGCGAGACGGGTCATTCGCTCGGTGTCACTCTGAGCGTTCTGCATCCATGGAGTAGCTGCGAGCAGCATAGTTTTCAGTTCACTGTTTCGCTCAAGCATACTTGTAAGAGCACTATCCGAGGGATTGCTAAGCCAATAATCAAGTGCCTCTCCGATTTGCGGATAACGCTCGATTAATCCTTTTGCGACAGCTGCAGAGAAAATATTTCGCGCTGCATCAATAGCCGATACAGGATTACTCTGTTGCAGTCCGAGAAGGGCTGTGGCAACATACCATATCGGATTATCACAGTAAGTAAGGGTTACTTGCGCATCCTCTCCATACTCCGGCAGCTTCAGGCTAAATTCCCTCTCATCGGCAGGAATGTAGAAATCAGTTGATTCAAACACAGGAGTCGAAGAGGGCAGTATCGGTATCAATGACTGCTCTCCGTCACTGAATCCTTCAGTAGAACTCTTAATACGGAAACAGATGAACGGAATGTCAAACGGTGCAGATACTTTTGTACGGACAGTAGCTGAACCACATGACTCTATTTCAGTGATGTATGTTTCACTTTGTAGGATTTTTCCGTCAGCTGGATTAAGAATTTCAACCTTGGTCTTCGCAGTGGTAGCATTTTCTGTACTATTGAAAACCTGAGATTCTATGAATATTTCATCACCGGTGCGTATAAACCGTGGAAGGTTTGGGGTAACCATTATCGGTTTTGATGCAATCGCTGAGCGGGTCATCGTGGAGGTTCTCAGGTCGGATGTGTAAGCCATAGCGCTGAGAATCCATGAAGTATTTGCATTAGGCACGGTAAATGAGTATGAAAGGTTGCCCTGTTCATCTGTTGTTAGTATTGGAGCGAAAAATGCGAGTGGCACTTCGCTGTCGCGGTACTCGAAATGGTCGGTATTTCCATCTTCTGCGCTATTTCCGGCATCAGCTTCTTCCTCGATAGCCTCCTCTTTCGCCATATCCATGGTCACCGCAGCGGCAACCTTGCTTTCCATCAATACTGGTTCCGGAGCTTCAGCGGCATCTTCGCTTACCTCTTTTCCGTTTGCAATGCTTCTTGCACTATACATTTTCATTACACCGCCTCTTATCATTACCGGATTGAAGCTGCGGTTATATGTGTTCAGTTCAGGCGTAACGATGTCTGTGCAAGTAAGGTAATTGAATGGTGAGATAAGATTAGTGTATGAAGTGGAGAAAGCTCTGGGAGCATTAAAATCCATTTCGGGGACATATCCTCTATGTGGTTGGAAATAGAGGGAATGATTGCCTAAAGTTTTTAATGAGGCATTGAACATATCAAGCATCATAGCTGCTTGTACTCCGGCACTGTCTGCGCCGGTTACTTTTAAGGAAATGGTCTCCTGTGAACCGGGAATGAGCCTGTCTCTCCATGTTTCTGTCGTGACGTATATATCCTTGGAGGGTTTGCGTGACTCAATCCTGATTCTTTCAGTGGTGCTCTTATAGTCGGCAAGGCTGAAAAGCCAGAGTTGAGCGTCCTCTATATTCTCCGGGAGGTTTACCTCCAGTTTATGCATTCCCGGTGTATATGAGAGCCATTCCTGTCGGAATGTTTTGTCTTCGCAGACTATGGTGTAAAGTACATTAGTGACTTTGTTGGATGTGCCGATAAGCAAATATGAGCCGTCAGTGACATTCTTTTTAGGTATCCATAAGGTTGTTTTTCTCGGAGGCATTGCGTCATTCGGTCGGTAAACGGCGATATTACCAATATCTTCCGGTGCAGCGTTATCCGCACTGAATTTGAAAGAATAAACTCCGGAGGGGAGTGCCGAAAGATCAACAGTTTTACCGGTCTCAAATTCGCCGCGCAATACCGTATCCATGTCTGCTATAATACTGAACCTTACCGGCTCTTTTACCGGCAGTCCTTCTGCATCGGCTGCGTAAGCATTAAGACGCACAGGTGCGGAGATATCTATGTCGGCGGGAAGATTGGCAATAATGCGGTATTTAGTGCCGAGAGTGAACGATTTATGTGCTGTTGCACTTTCCCCGGTAGCTGAGGTGGCTGTAAAATTAGCCGAAAAAGCGCCGGAGGTATTCGGAGCGAGCTCATAGTCTGATTTAGTAACAATGAATCTGAATCGTCCCGCGGCATCGGTGACGGCTTCATCTGAATAAAAATTATCAGATGCCCCGGCAGCCCGCCACCAGTTAGGCAGTAGTGCAATATCCATTTTTACTGATATTCCTGCAAGAGGCACTCCGGAAAATGTCTTTGCAATTCCGGTAAGGGTGGTACTGCCTATGTCGGGAGTGTCATTTACAACCATGAGGTTTTCAAGTTGATATGTCGGCAACTTGTAGTCGCTCACCATGACACCCATATTTCCTTGTGCATCAATATCCTTCTCCACAGTTGTAGCGCGGATAGTGAATCTTCCGGTAAGAAGTCCTTCGGGAATCTGGAATATGCCTGACGCACGACCGAGTGCGTCAGTAGTGACTGTAGTAGTGTCAATCGGAGTGCGGTTGGCATCAAAGAATATCACTTTAAGTGCTTTTCCGCTCAAAATTTCTTTTTTGTTGCCTATGGCAGTGTATGCCACGCAAGCCCAGTTCACGGAATCTCCGGGATGATATATGGGTAGATCGCAGAACAGGTTGACAAATGAATGAGTCCTGTGTCCGGAGTTATAGTTTTCATGTACATACGTTGTGCCGGCAAACCTGTCCGCCCCTTTTACCGGACGGATATTGCCGGAGAAATTGGCGGGAATGATTGTAAAGCCATTCGAATCAGTTTTTCCGAGACTTTTGGTTTCCTGGGCATTTCCTTTTCGTTTGAATCCTATGATTTCCGCCTCGGAAACAGGTGCTCCATGGACAGGCTCGACTACCACGACTTTGTTTTTATCTCCGGTAAAAGAGCCAGCACTGAGTGCGGAAACGTGTATTACCGGATATGATTCGCGCGAATTAGACGCACCGGTAAATGATGGAACGATAATATATCTTCCGGGACGGTCAATGGTGAATCCGACGGTATCAGAGCCAAAGAATGGCACTTCGCCTGAAAATCTAACAGCTTTTGTGTCGGTTTTTACCGCTCCGGCACTTATTCTCACATAATTGTTGAGATCGGTAAAGGCATCAGGCAGACGATACAGTGTAAGGTTAGCGGCATGGATATTTTGAGCGGATATCTTCACTTTAAGAGTATCTTCTGGAGAAAGAAAACTATTGTGAGTAAGCTCTATGCTTTTCCTTGACCATTGACCCAATGTGTTTTTTAGACAATTGATTAACGGTGCCGACGGATATTTCGCTATAGTAGATTTTATATAACCGTAAATTTCTTTACTCTCCTCAATATTGTCTTTATCAATGTTTATGTCAAGGGCATTTAGTGGCAACGTGCAGTAGGGAGATGTGGAATACTTATTGAAAAGAGATATCAATAAGTCTTTATATTTGGTATCCCTTTCATTAGCGACAGTATAATAAACTTTGCCCCTGATGAATTCAATTTTTTCAACTGTCCAGTATAGGAAAGGAGCGGTTGAACCACTGCTATTATCTATCAATTCATCATATAAATGAAGGATTGTATAAATCTCCGGGCGAGTCTTTTTAAGCGACTCGGGAGTGGCATTGATACTCAATATCAATAGCGGCAACTCATAATTGTCTGTAAGCATTGAGGTTTTAAGATCAATTACCTTTGAAATAACGAAGTCAGCAAGCGTGGGAAAGAACGGTCGTGCATCAGAACTGATATTAACAAGGTTTTTGAATTCTGTTAGCGGTATCTTCTTGATGCAGTTAATGTGAACTGAAGCAGAGTCACAAAGGCTGTTAATCTTATATCTGAATTGCTCTCCGCTCCAAGCCTGAAGGTTCTCATCAAGCGGGAGTAGCGGCAGAGTTCTCCTGTCGTAATTCCACCGGTTTGCGTTGTAGATGTCATCATATATTTTTGCGCAGAACAGGTAAGCAAGCGAACCAACAGCTTCATTCTGGCAATTGTGCGCGAATTTCTCAATTCTGTCAGCCTGGTTTCCGGCAGAGTCCGGCGCAACCGCAGTCTGGGCAAGTGCAGCATCTACCAACGCGCGGAGCGCTTCAGTGTCATTTCCTTTCTTCATCGCGGCATCAAAGCGAAGATTTGCATCTGTGCGTACTTTTGCCGGAAAAGCGAAATCGGGTGAGGTGATATCTGGTTTTTTAGCAATTATTTTTGAGGAGAAGGTGAGCGGGGCAATAGCTGTGAATAATACAATGATATAGGATAATCTTTTCATGATAATCATACGTAACCTAAAACAAAAACACGGATTACCAGACTTTTGTTGTCTCAGTAACCCGTGCCGATAAGTTTAATTAAAATTCTATCTCTTAAATTTTGGTTGCCTATTAGATTCCATCAATTTCCGTGCAAACTCCTTTTCAGCATCTCCGAGTTTGAAAAGCTGCTCGGAAGTAAGGATTTTTTTGAATTTCTGGAAGTATTCCTTCTCGATAGCTCCTTGTTTAGACTTTAAGCTTGCTCGTGCTTCCGCTGCTTTTTCAAGCTCAGCGTCAGTGGCAGAATCTCCTTTCTTTTTCACTTCTTTTTCAAGTTTCCTTGTCTCCCTTGCCAATTTGGAAGATGAATTTTCCATATCCTGGTAGAGCTGAAGAAAACTCTGTTTCTGCTCATTGGAGAGATTGAGTTCCGATGCTATAAATTCAGCCTTATATCTGCTCATTTCCTTAAACCACTCTGCTCTATCACCATGCTGATGCTTATTCTGGGGATGAGCGGAAGCACACATAGATGTGATTACAAGTGAGAGAAAAAAGAATAGTCTAATTTTCATGACTGTGAATATCGGTTAGTTAAACTCGCAAATGTCTGATGGAGAATATCCTGCCTCATATAGATTGTCAAGAAATTCCTCATCGTATGAATTATCAAGATAATATTCGCTCATAAAATTGTCATCGGAAAAAGCTTCTGCGAGGAGTGTTGATGGCTGTGCAGAATCAGGTTTTAGCAAATTAACCATATTCATCATGCACCATATTCCAGCAAACATCGCAGCCATATAAGCGTATGGGCGAACCCTCTGCCAAAAAGTGCGCACTTGAGGAGGAGCGACTTCTGCCTTTTCAGGTATCTGTGCTTCCACACGTTTTGCAAAATCTGCAAAGTAGCCCGGAGGAACAGTCATGCCGTCAGAATGGTCTATCCTGTCAAGTATATTACTATGTTCTTTATTCTTTATCATAGGTGTTTTGTGGTTTTAGACATAATTTAAGGATGATGGTTTAATCTGTCCCCTCAAAATATTGCTCAATTTTTTTTACAGCGAGATGATATGATGCTTTGAGTGCTCCGACCGAGGTACCAAGCACTTTGCTCATGTCCTCGTATTTGAGCTCATCATAATACCTCATATTAAACACAAGTCTCTGCTTTTCAGGGAGTGTGGCTATTGCTTCTCGCAGTTTTTTCTTAATCTCGTCACCATCGGTAAAAGGATCGGCTTCAATAGCTTCTATAAGCGGACAAGCTTCATCATCAATAGAGATATTCAGCCGTTTCCTCTCTTTTTCAAGGAATGTAAGACTTTCGTTTATAGCTATTTTGTAAAGCCAAGTACCGAGTTTTGCATCTCCCCGAAAAGAATCGAGATTACTCCAAGCTTTCATAAATGTGTTCTGTAGAAGATCATCAGTATCATCATGGTTCTGCACCATTCTACGAATCTGCCAGTATAGAGGACGCGAATATCTGGCAATCACCTCGGTGAAAGCTGCCCGACATTGAGACGGATCCTTTAGCCGTGCCGTCAATTGTTCGTCTTCTAAAATCTTCTCTTCTGACATAAACCGATGTAAAGATAAGGAATATTTTTAATATGCGGGTAACGCAACAATGAGTTTCAGATTTCCCGTGACTTTAGAGGCATATAATCGCTTATCTCCACCCTCCTTGATTTTCAGCTTCTTAACAAGTTCTGCCGGTTTCATTGTAAAATTTCTGACACTTACATTTA
>JAIDQW010000071.1 GCA_029062075.1 Paramuribaculum sp. | reverse complement strand
TCAGGGTCAAATAATTCTCCTGGAATAAGGTTTCTTTGCTTAAGAAACCAAACAAATATCAAACGAGTTATTAAACGTATGGTTGCTTCGCTATTAAACGCGGTATCATCGGAAGTGGTTGATATATCATTGGGGAAACGAACAACCTTAAGAGCCGCAAAATACCAGTTTTGCAACTCTCGATAGAAACGTTTTGTTAAGGTTTCATTACTGAATACTTCAAGCCAATGCTTGTAAAGCTCATCGAATGTGGGATATACTTTATCTCCGAGTGTAGATAGGATATCAATATGACCTCGATGTGGGTCGGCGCAGTTGATGTTGCGAAGAATAGAAACTCTGCCAAGTTTTTCTCCATCACGCCAATTCTGGCGATATTCTGAACGCTCGCATGTGGCAAGCGAAAGAAGGTCTCCACTCTTGATGAATATGACTACGGGTAGTTGCGGAGCCATGCGGTTGAATCCTCGTGTAAGTGAAGCAATCTCTCCACGAGTGAGAGTTTGCCCTTGTTTAATATCAACAGCAAATACAAGCATTGTCTGATACTTGCCGTCAAGTGGTTTTTCTATGTCAAAATCAGATTGGCGACCGCCAAGAGTATCTTCATCAATAGCACCGATAAGATAGGTATTATTAACTTTATTAACTACTTCCCTTAATGTCTGAGGCATGGGGGATGAAGTGGTATCGGTATAAAGCTCTTGAAACGACAGCGGTGTTTTGCTTTGAGCGGTGAAACGTATGTGAAGATGCGAGAGCATTGCCTCTGTGGCATCAAATAAAGGCTCAGTAATGAATTTGTGAAGAATGGTTTGCATAGCGTTATTCATTTTCAGAAATATACTCCCACACAATGAGGTCAAAGTTTTCGAGCTTGAATTTGTCTTCAAGCAAAGATCCATCATCAGGGGCAGACAATCTCCTGGTTAACTTATTAGATTTAAGGAGAGCGACAGTGGACGATTTAGCTTTCTGCGGGATTTGTGTATTCATCCAATCCTGCATGATTTCAGACAATCGGGCTAAGCGAACGGAGTCACCTGTTTCAATCCATTGCGGAACGAATCGCTCAGCAGATTTATTCTGACGTAAAAAATCAAGAATTTCCGCTCGATTGAGTTCGCGGTAAATTGCCGGTTTAGACTTATCGATTGGCTGACACATGAGATAGATTTCACGGTATGGCTTATTTGAGCCTTCCTCTCGGTGCGGATATCCCACTACACCAAT
>JAIDQW010000070.1 GCA_029062075.1 Paramuribaculum sp. | reverse complement strand
TGCAAAGGTAGAGCAAAAATATCCGTTGCAAGAATTATAAAGTTAACAGAAGTTAAATCCGTTACAGGGTTGTTACAGCCCTACGCAATATGCTGAGCAACAGGATATTGATTAATATAAGACTTATATGTCTTATATGACTTATAAATCTTATATAAAAAAGCAGGCGCTGCGGAGTGCAGCGCCTGCTCTATAGGAGGATTAGGTTACATCAATTAATAGCCCGGGTTCTGCACAACCAACGGGTCAGAACCGAGAAGAGTAAGGTCAACCGGCCATAGAACCTTGTGTGCTTCAGATGGTTTGAGCACTGGGGTCATAGTTTCAACAGGGGCACCTGACTTATCAACAATCCATGTGTTGTTAACTACGTCAAGACCGAAACCGGCACAGCTTTCAGGCTGGAACACGAAGTGGTCGGTATCTGAACCGCCTTTCACAGCAGTGAGACGGCGGATATCCCACCAACGCTGACCTTCCATGAGGAATTCTTTGTCCTTTTCACGGAGGATAGCATTTTCGTTTTCACGGAATGAACCTGCGGTGTAGCCGTAAGTAGCTTCATCCCAGTTGTCACCGTAAGCACGTTCACGCACTTTATTGATGTATGTCTCAACACCGGTGTTATCGCCCTCGTAGTTGGCGATTTCAGCAAGGTACATATACGCCAGGGGAAGACGGTAGATAGCGGCGTCATTGATCCAAACATAGTTGTTAGACCAAGACACCTGACCCACTACAGGCCTGAGTTTGAGAACGAATGTACCCTGAAGCACATGATCCTGAGGATCAAAGTCCGCTATATAAGTAAGCTCTGATTCTTCCGGTTTAACGTTCCACTGCGGGAAGAACATGTTACGACGAGTATCATTTTCATTATACTGGAAGTACATAGCGTTCTTATACATATAGCGGTTCGGGCTGGGTGATAAAGCCGACCAACAGGTGTACACCTTCTGTTCAGCAGTGGGAGAATCGGTAAAGTACTGGAAACGGCTTGCAGCTCCATCAGTACGGATACCGAGACCGGTAGCGTCCTGCACAGACCAGGAGGTAGTACCTGCACCGGCAGCTTTAGACCAGATCATCTGTCCCTGGACTCCACTGTTCTGATAGTGCTGGATATTATTGTTATTATCGAGATAGAAATCCTCGGTGTTGCTGTAGCAAACACTGTAGATAGCCTCTGTGTTTGCGGGCTTACTCCACACATCGAAATAGTTTTTCTCGAGCTGGTATCCATAGTTTTTCACCACATTTTCAAAGTAGCCCTTCGCAGTTGCCACATCAGAGGGATTTGCGGTGTGATCACCGGTGGTCACCTTACCACTCCAGAGATATACCTCACCTGCAAGCATTTCAGTAGCAGCTTTGCTCCAGTAATATTTCTTGGAAGCTCCTGAGGCTATGCTCCATGTAGAATTTTCGTAATAGCCAAGTGATTTGGTGATTTCTTCCTTGATGAAGGCAAGTGTTGCTTCAGCAGTGGCACGCTCCATGTATAGTTCATCAGGGTTTGTGATACCGTTTACAACGTCGGGTTTTGTACGGATGGGCACACCGCCATACATACGGTACATCTGGAAGTATGCAAACGCACGCCATCCATGAGCTGTTGCAAGGAGACCGTTCTTCACATTGTCTGAGAGAATATCCTCACCGGCTTCCTCCGTTTTTTCGATAAGCTCATTGAGGTTGGCTATGAAACCATAGTAACCGCCGAAAGTACTGAACTGAGAGTGAGAAGCGTCATAGAGGTTCTGGATATAATCCACATTGAGAGCGCCCGAACCATTGATAAGGTCAATAGTAAGGGTTCCTGCACGAAGTTCACCCGCCCAGAACAGGATATTAGCGGGATAGTTGGAACGGAACTGAGCAGCCAGAGCATAGACATTGCCGGTAAACTCACCTTCGTTGTTCCAGAAAGCACCGTTTGCAGGGTAGTCGATAGGATACTGGTGCAGTTCGTCGTTACACGAAACCATTCCCATTCCCATAGAGGCAACCGCTGCGACTACAGCTATTTTGCTGAATATCTTTTTCATATTGATATTTCTCTAATAATTGGTTTTAGAACGATACATTGAGACCGAAAATCACAGTACGTGGAATGTTGTATGTACCACCGTTACCGGCTGTACCACCTGTCCAGTATGTGGTGTTATCGGGAAGAGGAATTGTGCAGCTCTTTATGTAGCCGAGGTTCTGACCTGTTACAGAGAGGGTAAGACCCTGACTTCTGAACTTCTTGCAGATTGCATCGGGGAGCTGATAGCTGAGAGATAGTTCGCGGCAAGCAAGGTAGTTACCATTCTGGGCGAAGAAACTGTTAGTGCGGACATAGCTGTCAGAGCCATACTGGTCAGCCCAAACCAAACGGGGGTATTTAGCACCGGGATTGCTTGGAGTCCAGGTATCGCGAACCTGTTTCGGGAATGCCATGGCGCCCTGACCTTCAGCGAGCCAGAATGAGAGGTTTGAATCATAAACCTGGAAGTCAAAGCCCATGTCGAAACGTGCATAGAGGCTGAGACCTTTCCATGAGAGAGTGGTATTGAAACCACCGCTCCATTTCACATCAGAGTGACCGATAATACCACGGTCCTTGTTGTCAATCATATTATCGCCGTTGATATCTTTGTACACAAAGCTACCGGGCATAAGGCGAATCATGTTTGACGGATCCACACCCATACCGATAAGACGCTGACGACCTGCCTCTGTTGCATATACTTTCTGACCGTTGTACACATCGATATAGTCACCGAGTGCATCGATGTCAGCCTGATTGCGAACCATGTGAGAAACGATGTGACCAACCTGCTGGAAGGGGTTCTGTCCCTCCTGATAGCCGGCGATGTAGTGAGTTTCGTTACCGTTGCCGGTATAAACCTCAACACCTGTGTTAATAACACGGTTGTTTTCAAGTCCGCTATAAGGAAGTTTCACAATCTTGTTGCTGTTGTATGTGATGTTTGCACCAAGAGTCCACTGGAAATCGCGTGTGCGCAACAATGTAGCGTTTACATCGATTTCAATACCCTGGTTCTGGTAAGAACCGTTGTTGTCGGTGATAGAAGAGAAACCGGTTGTCTGGGGCAGTGATTTCGCAGCATACTTGTCCATTGTGAGACGGTTATAGTATGTAAGGTCAAGGTTGAAACGGTTCTGGAGGAAACCGAGTGTAAGACCGAGCTCAGCAGTGCGGGTACGCTCCCATTTCAGGTTAGGATTGGGAAGTGAACCCATACGGTAACCGGTGTTGCCGTCATACATCCATGAGGTATAAGAACCGCGGAGTGTGTAGTAGCCGAGACGTGAGCTGTTGATTGTAGCGTTCATACCGAACGAACCACGGAGCTTGGCATAATTGATAAACGCAAGTTTGGAGTTTTCTTTCCAGAAGTTTTCGTTAGACATCACCCATCCGGCAGACACACCGGGGAAGAATCCCCAACGGTTGTTGATAAGGCGGGAGTATCCGTCCTCACGGAAAGTAGCAGCGATGAGATAACGCTGGTCATAGTTGTACTCAACACGACCGAAATATGACATGAGCGCCTCATTCAGATGCTGTGAGTCAATTTCACGTGATGCCTGAGAAGTGAGCACGAGATCGGGATAACCTTCAAGGGCAGCTCCATTACCTTCAGCATCAAAAGCGAGATATTTACGCTTATAGAACTCGGTGCCGAGCATAGCGTTAACATTATGCTTTTCATTGAAAGTACGGCTGAAGTTAGCCACGAGGTTATAGGTCTGGTCGAAGTAGCGGCTGAATGAATTGCCTACAGCATACTGTCTGTTTATGCCGCTTGTTTCACCAGTCTTGTTCCACATATTATCTGCGCCGGTGTTATTCTGGGCATATTCGAGGTTAGACCAGTCGGTAGTCTGCTCATTATAGAACCAGCTCATAGTACCTTTAAGAGTGAGTCCCTCAATAATCTTAGCAGTGAAGCTCTGGGTCATCTGGAACTTGTCGCTCTGGTAATCGCGTTTGAACTTGCCTTTGTTGACGTTAACATTGACAGGACCGTTATTACCGTACATGGGGGTGCCGTCAAGATCTTCGAAATTGAGGAATTTCCAGAAGATACCACGGTTCATCATGTAAGCTGTCTCCTGCATTGGATTATCGTTCAACCAGTTTGCACGGGTGTAGTTGAATACTGAGTTAGAAGTCAACCAGCTGTTGATTTTGTAGCTGCCTGTGAATGCGAAGTTATAGCGGGTATAGAATGTTTCCTTAACCGCACCCTGCGCATCATAGTAACCGAGAGCGGCATAATAGTTACCGCGGTCGTTACCACCTGAGAAGTTCAGGTTATAATCCTGGGTTACAGCAATATTGTTTAGGTTGTAATCAAGGATATTGTTCGGCTTGTAAAGAATATAGTTATCGCTCAGAGGGTCGAGCATTTCACGCCATCCCTTATGTTCAAGAAGATAGGCATTATCAGCTGTTTTGCGCAGAACGTTATAGTTCTGAGTGGGTGAATAGGTGGTACGACCTGTATCACCGGGACCATTAGTACCTGTAAACAGACCTGCTGCCTGTGCAGGATAACCGCCACCGGGAAGAGCCCACTGAGAGTTCATCTTACCTGTACGGAAATAATAGAGGAAGTCTTCATCAGAGCAGATGTCATAACCGGTATCCCAGTATGAATTAAGACCCCATTTAGCACTCAGTGACACCTTGCCAGTACCAGCCTGACCCTGCTTTGTTGTGATGAGCACAACACCGTTACCTGCACGTGCACCGTAAAGAGCGGTAGCACCTGCATCTTTCAGGATCTGCATATCAGCGATATCATTGGGGTTGATATCGGAGAGGCTCGAGCGGATCTGACCGTCAACAACGATGAGCGGTTCGTTTGAACCACCATCAAAGTTACCACCACCACGCACTGTGATAGAAGGAGTTGCGGAGGGGCTACCTGAAGTAACCTTGACGCGCACACCTGACACAGCACCGACGAGTGCCTGAGCGGGGTTAGCGTTAGTACCTACAGTAAGAGCTTTCTCGCTCACCTTGGCGATAGAGTTTGTAACGTTAGCACGCTTCTGCTCAACGCCGTAACCCATAACGACAACTTCATTGAGCACGTTATCATCGTCAGCGAGTGTGATAGTAAGCGGAGTGCCGTTCCAGACAACAGTCTGAGGCTTACAACCAACATAGCTTACAGTGATTTTGGCGCCTTTTGCAACACCTTTGAGGGTGAATTCACCGTCAATATTTGTAGAGCCGCCATTTGTTGTACCGACAACCTTAACAGAAGCTCCGGGAAGAGGTTCACCGTCAGAGTCGAGAACAACGCCTGTGCAATCAGCAGTCTGCTGAGCTGCAGCAACAGGAGCCTCCAATTCGTTAGCAGCAAAAGCTGCGGGAGCAGCTGCAGCGAGCGCGAGCGCGAGGCACCAGTTTTTTATATTATTGTTAGTCATTTTGCACTTGTTTTAAGGTTAGCTATTATTCAGCAGCAGGCGCTGTCACTTCAGGTGATGCAGAAAATTCGCCTGCAGCATACCAACACGCATTTGACGGATTAGGACGAACGCGAGCGCGATATTTAACCTCCGGTTCAATCAGCTGCTTGAAAGTCACGGAAGTGGTTGCCGGATTGGTCACAGTTTCCGATTTCTTATTTCTCCAGTCATACTTATTGGTATCAGACTCAGGTTCACCGGGCTTAGCAAGCTCCCAAGCCTCAAGATTGACAGTATAACCGCCGCAGTTGGTCGCAGCAATAGCATTCCATGTAATGGCAGCCGTGCCTTTCTTATGGTTAACCAGGTTTCCGTCAGCATCAAGCAGAGGTACATCCTCATAGGTAATGGTACCGATAGCGATTCCGGAAACCAACGGAGCTGTAACAAACTCCATCTCATAGGTATCCGCCTCGGTGCGTCCGCTTGTTGCGGAGGGGATTGCCTGAGTTGTGATCACATAGCTTGTGTTAGGAGTCAAGCCGGTGAATTTGTAATTGTACTCTTTCGGCGCGAAGGTTTTGTTAATCACTTCGGCACCCTTGCTGGCACGGGTACCCTCATTGATAAC
>JAIDQW010000007.1 GCA_029062075.1 Paramuribaculum sp. | reverse complement strand
TAAGACCGTTTGAAGTAGTGGCTGTGATTATAGCTGTACCCTCCTTGATTGCTGTCACATTGCCGCTTGCATCCACGCTCGCCACCGTCGGTTCAGAAGAACTCCAGGTAACAGTTTTATAGGTTGCATTATCAGGTAAAACGGTAGCAGTTAATAATGCGGTTTCCTCAGTAGTCAGTTCTAAAGTAGTTGTTTGAAGTTTAATCTCAGTAGGTGAGACAATAGTTATTAATTCGGACAAAGGATAGATTTTCTGAAAACTGCCCCATACCGGAGCTTCCTTATATGCATCAACGCTACCATCAGGTACATATAATGGTATATTTTTATAGAAAATATTTGGATCAAAAAAGCTATAATCAGATGACTTAGAGGGTGGGATAGGATTAAAGGATTGAATCTCTGCAAAAGAAGATGCATTCCTGAAAGCGTAACGTCCAATTTCTGTAACGGTACTTGATAAAATCAATGAACCGTTAAAACCACTGCACTCGTAAAATGCTTCACTTCCAATAGTTGTTACTGATTCAGGGATTATAAGGTCTCCGGTGAAGCCGCTGCATTTTTGGAATGCGTTATCGCCAATATTTATAACTGACTTGGGTATAGACAATTGGGTAAAACCGCTGCACCCGGCAAATAGCCATTCACTAATATCTGTAATTGATTCGGGTATTGTCAAAGTACCTGTAAAGCCAGAACATGTATTGAATACAGCCCGCCCAAAATCAGTCACTGATGGTGGAATTATTAATGAACCTGTTAAACCACTACAACCCTGAAAGGCGTAAGCTTCTATAGACGTGACTGAATTACCAAGAGTGAGAGTTCCATTGAATCCGGAGCAATAACGAAATGCAGACTCACCAATAGTAACAACTGATTCAGGGATTATAAGGTCTCCGGTGAAGCCGCTGCAATTTTCGAAAGCACCATTTCCAATAGATGTCACAGAATTACTGATACTCAGGCTACCGGTGAAGCCACTGCACTAGTAGAATGCGCCATTTCCAATAGATGTCACTGAGTTGGGGATTATAAGGTCTCCGGTGAAGCCACTGCAGCCAGAGAATGCGTTTCCTTTAATAGATGTTACTGAGTTGGGAATAGTTAGGTCTCCAGTTAAGCCACTACAGAGAGAAAAGGTGCTTCCGGCAATAGAAGTTACTGAGTTGCTGATAGTCAGGTTACCTTTGAGTCCACTACAATTGTAAAATGCATAATCTCCTATATCGGTTACAGAGTTGGGAATTGTAAGGTCTCCGGTTAAGCCACTGCAATCGTCGAATGCAAATTGTGCGATATACGTCACTGATTCGGGTATTGTTAAGCTACCGGTGAATCCGCTGCAGCCCGAGAATGCCTCAGAACCAATAGTTATTACAGAGTTGGGAATATTAAGATCACCCGTTATTTCAGTACATCTGTAAAAGCTCCGAAAGCCGATTGATGTTACTGTGAATTTATTCCCGGATTCATCTTCCGCGACTTCGGGAATTGATAGCTCACCTGAAATATTATTGCCTGCGACCCCTCCTGAAGAGTAACCTCCGGCTTTAGTTTCGCAAGTCTTGGCTTCTTCATCAAGAACGGTGTATGTTAAAGTCTGTCCCTCGTAAGTATAGGTGAAGTCTCGTGCTAATGCCGGTAGCGGGAGCAAGAAACTCGGCAGCAGTAATAAGCTCAATTTTTTGAATAATTCCATATCAGATAGTTTATGATTGGTTGTAAATTATTTCAATGGTTTAATGGGTTATTTTCGGTTTTTTATCATACCATTTGCCGGCTTCATCAACATATCCCCATTTTCCGCCTATTTCACGGGGGATCAATATTTCCTTATCTTTACTCATAATTCATTATTTTATCCGGCTGACACCGATACCTGAACGGGGATATACAATAAAAAGCGTGGTGCCGAACTCTCTGCTCGTTCCACGTCTTGAGGCCTTCGCATTGCCCTGCATCATAGAACAAGCAAAGTAGAAGACCCACGCAATATGTATATATACATCTCCCGCATCTCCCGCATCTCCTGTCAGGGAGTTGCAGGGAGCAATGATACACACACATCATGTGTCACTACTGTTGCTCTATTCCGATGATGCTGTTCAGAAGTTGCGAAGTTCCAAGACATCAGAACAGGAGCGTGATTGTAACGCTTTATATTTGAAACCATCATTTGATTCCTCTCTCGGAATACTGATGTTGCGGTAAATATACGATATTATCCTGAATTGTAACAAAAAGGGAATCGGATTTTTATCGCTGACCTGCCGCATTTTTCACGATGGGTTGCGTGGGTCTCTTGCTTTGCGGTTACAAAATTAGGCGGTAAATATTATTAAGGAGTCATCCACTTCATCCATTTGCCCTAAGCTGCGCTGCCGATACGGAGAACGCATCTCCGACGCGCGATATTTCACCCTGACCTTCACAGATTTAAGTCGGGTAGTCGGGTAGTGGGTAGGTAAGCCCGGAGGGCTTCTGATTTTGTTAACCGGGTACATTCATGTGCCCGGACACTTAGTGCCTGCGGGTGGTTCAATGTGTGACTATGGTGAAATAGGTTTAGTTTTATTTGCCAGACTTAATAAAATGGGCTAATATATGTATTTTGTTTGGTATGATTAATAAAAATGCATATTTTTGTAGAATGAAAATCATATCTCGACCAACTTATACTCAAAAGATTGAAAGTTTCCTTAATAAAGGAATGATTATTGCTCTTACCGGTCAGCGCCGTGTAGGTAAGAGTTACATTCTTCAGGATATGGTGAGAATAATCGGTGAGAAGTATCCTGAGTCAAATATTGTCTATATAAATAAGGAGAAAAAGTTATTCTCAGATATACGTAATGATGCTGATTTGAGTAACTATCTGTCGGATAAGATTATAGAGGGTAGGCAAAACTACCTGTTGATTGATGAGGTGCAGGATATTGCCGGATTTGAGGACACTTTGCGCAGCCTGAATGCAGATGAGGAATGTCAGATTATAATAACAGGGAGTAATGCAAAAATGCTCTCGTCTGAGCTTTCCACATATCTTGGCGGTAGATACATAGAAATTCATGTTCAGAGTCTGTCATATATCGAGTTCCTGAAATTTCATGACCTTGTTGATTCTCAGGAAAGTCTTGACAAATATCTTACTTTTGGCGGGCTTCCGCATCTTTACAGGCTTGGGCTTGAAAACAAGGATATGGTTTGGGAGTATCTCAGAAACATTTATAATACAATTGTTCTAAAGGATGTTATTGAGAGAGAAGGTATCAGAAATGTAACTTTATTTGAAAACCTGCTGTCTTTCGTCAGCGATAATGTTGGGCAACTGGTTTCGGGCACATCAATATCGAAATATCTCAAATCGGGCAAAATAGATATAACTCCTCTTTCTGTGCTCAATTATCTGAAATCGGCATCAAACGCTTATATTATAAATAAGGTGTCCCGATATGACATTCATGGTAAAAAGCTGCTCGAATCAAATGACAAGTACTTTTTTGAAGATTTGGGTTTAAGAAACACTCTTGCCGCTATAAATCGGGAAAAAGATATTGAGAAACTGATTGAAAATATGGTTTATCTTCATCTTAAAAATATTGGTTATGAGGTTAAGGTAGGCACTTTGCCTGATGGAGAGATTGATTTTGTTGCAGAGAGAAACGGTAAAAAAATATATGTTCAGGCAGCATACTTGATTGCGGAGGAAAAAACTATGAAGAGAGAGTTTGGTAATCTATTGAAACTCAACGATAACTACCCCAAATATGTGGTTTCCATGAATCCCTTGTCCATGCAGACCGACTATCTTGGTATTCAACATCTGTCCCTTCGTAATTTCTTGTTGTCCACCAATTTATAACTGTAAGCTCCTTTTCTTTTTATTGGAATTTATTATCAGCATTTGCTCGAAAAATCATGTCCGGATTCCTTAATGATAGCTGCGGATTTGAGTCAGACCGCCCTTCGGATATCAATTTTGACACTGCTGTCAGGTTGCCCGGCGGTGGTTCAACATGCGATATATTCCGTACCAAGTGGCAGCGCAGGGATGTGTTTGTCAAGCGGCTGAAAGAGGAGTTGCGCTCCAAGCCGATCTACCTTGACGCTCTTGACAAAGAATTTGACATAGGGGTGACTCTTAACCATCCTTCTTTGCCGCAATACCGTGAGTTCGGAGGCGATTATATTGTCATGGACTATATCGATGGCATGACTCTTGCCGATATGATTCAGCGGAATGATCCCTGGCTGGCTGACGAGAAGCATATTGTCAGGCTGCTGCGTGAACTTGTGGAGGTGGTGGATTATCTGCACCGTCACAATGTGGTGCACTGCGACATCAAGCCGGATAATATCATCCTCACGGCAAACGGTAAGAATCTGGTACTCATCGATTTTGATAAGAGCTACACCGATGCCTTGAGCGATACTTCCGGTCACCCCGGTAAGTATGGCCTGCCTTCGGTTGCGAAGGGGCGGTTCGCTATTGACTTCAATGGTATCGGAATGATTGCTCAGAGCCTGAAAGCAAACGTGCGTGGCTTTAAGTTCAGCCGCTACAGGCGGTTTGTAAAGACTTGCTTCAGCGCGGATGCCGATTGCGAGAAGCTTACTGCTATTTTGGCTTACTCACCATCCGGCTCCCGCATCGGAGCAATATCGGCGGCAGTGGGCATCTGTGTGGTAGCCGGTCTTGGACTGATCTATTTTCTTAAACAGACCGATGCTAATACGGAGCAAGACTCAGCTACCGACTCGGCTGTTGTCGGGGTGCCGGGCGATTCCGCTATGGAGGTGATAGATGAGCCGGCTGTTGCTGAACCTACAGTAAATCATCCGGTTGCTCCTGCTCAGGCACCGTCTGTCGCTGCCCCCGTCGCTGAGAAGCAAGATGATATAGAGGAGCGGTTTGCCATACTGTGCTATGAAGTTGAACCCTTATTCAATGAGCTGATTACCGAATTGAACCGTCTTGACAGCTTAAAGAGCGACACCACCTTGTCTCGCCGGGAGCTTATGGAGCACTGGAACAGATATAGCGATCTGAACCACAAAAATATAGGCGTGGTTATGGATAAGACGCGCAGCATCTTTTTTGATGTCAGCCTTGAGGAGCTGGGCAATTACCTGTCGGCAACTCCGGGATACAAGCAATATACATCTCGTTATAAGGAGGTTGCAGAGGCGTATCATCATGAATTAGACCGCCGTCTGAACCGCTGACCGCATCGGTTACGCAATCACCTCCACACTCTTTAGCCCTTCGAACTTAGCCGATTCGTAAGAACCCAGATTCTCCCCGTTGCGCACCACGCGCGCTGCCACGAGCCGATGCCCGACAGCAAACTGGCTTATTGTCAGACTGTCACCTGCAAGTATATTGCGGCTACCTTCTACTGCATCTACAACAAACACAAAATCACCGGTATAGGTCAGCGTCAGTACCCGTTTTGGCTCGTATGATATTCGCAACTTCGTTCCCGGTTCAAGAGTCTCCACCTCAATGCAATCTATCGGTGTGAAAAGAGAAATATCTGCATCCTCGCCAAGATCTTTAATAAGTGACTCATAGTCAGTATATCCGAGATAGCGGGCTATGATATTCATGGTTGACAACCGTGGAGCAACCCTCCCGGTCTTGAATCCGAACAGCCGCTTCAAAGTATTCACTCCGAGCTTTTCGCCGGTAGAATCACATATCGCTTGCGAAAGCACCTCAAAATCAGAACTCTGACTCATGCCAAGCCCGGCTTCTCGGCATAATCTGCACAATATTTCGTTGTTGTTTGCCATATCGGTGGTCTCAAAAACTGATGCAAAAATAACCGTAATTTTCAAATAGCTTGCAAAACTATTCTGCCATTGCCATTGTAATAATTATAAAACCTGTATATTATACACATCTGACGCTGCCTACGAATATCCTTGTGTAGATATCGGTGG
>JAIDQW010000069.1 GCA_029062075.1 Paramuribaculum sp. | reverse complement strand
GCAGTCGGAAGCACCTAAAAAAACACGTCGCACAGCCGCTAAGAAAAAATAATGGCAAAACCAAGACAAACCAAACCGGGAGCGGAGAGAAATGCTTTACAACCCGACAGAATAGAGACCTACAAAGTAGAGTCACCGGCTACTCTTATGGATTTTCTGTTAAAAGCAATGCCGGACCGTAAGCGCACCACTGTCAAGGAGCTGCTTAAGCACAATCAGGTCGCTGTGAATTCCACTCCTGTGAGTCAGTTCAATCATCAGCTGCAACCAGGTGACATAGTGAAGATTAACCTCACGCGAGAATTCCGTGTTTTCTATAACCGCAGGCTGAAAATTGTTTATGAGGACGATGACATCATTGTTGTAAATAAAGGTTACGGACTGCTCTCTATGGGCAACGACAAGGTTAAGGACGGCACCGCTTATTCCATTCTTAAGGAATATGTTAAATGGAGCAACCCGGCAAATAAGATTTTTATTGTGCACCGACTTGACCGTGACACATCCGGACTGATGGTGTTTGCCAAAAACGAAGAGGCAAAAAACGCCCATCCGCCCAATTGGAACAACATGGTGCTTAACCGTAAGTATGTTGCTGTGGTTGAAGGCATTCCCGATCCCGAATCCGGAACTTGCCGGAGCTATCTCGCTGAAAACACAAAACACGAGGTGTATAGCACCCGGAAGCCTGAAGATGGCAAACTTGCTGTTACAAGGTATTCAACAATTTCAGCAGGAAACGGATTTGCCCTCATGGAGGTAGAGCTGGACACTGGCAGAAAAAATCAGATTAGGGTGCACATGAGTGAGATGGGACATCCCATTTCGGGTGACAGACGCTACGGAGCGGAATCAAGCCCGATACACAGACTGGCACTTCATGCACAGACACTCAGGTTTGTACACCCTGTCACTCACAAAGAAATGAGTTTTACAACGCCCATTCCTGCCGGATTTCTCTCTATGGTGAAATAAATCGCTTCCCGTTGCGGAGGTTACATGGATTTTGCCTATTTTTGTGCTGCATTATCACCCGATATTTCAATTGAGGCACACTCAACAATATATCATACCCGTTCTTGCACTGCTTTGGCTGGTAACATTTGCCGCAGTACCCGCTTTTAGTCACACTCAATCCCCTGAAGGTGTTGAGTCTGACTCACTTTTAAACGCTCAGGCAGATTCACTCAGCATGATTGCCCAGGACTCAACCAACACTGATTCCACACATGCAGACGCCTCGCAGATGAAGCGCACAAGACTGGAAGCTGACACAGTGCCTGCCGTTAAAAAATCCAAAATAGTCAGAACTAAAACCGACATTGCTGCCGCTGTGGACATCACCGCTACCGATTCGCTCCTTTTGGTCGGAAGAAACAACGCTTATCTCTACGGAAACAGCGATGTTAAATACGGTGAACAGGAAATAACAGCCGCTCAGATTGAGCTTGACATGGTCTCTAACACAGTTTATGCCGTCGGAGCACCTGACTCCACGGGAGAGATTACAGGAAATCCTGTCTTTCAGGATAACGGCTCACAGTATGAGGCGAAAACCATGCGCTATAACTTTGAGACTGAGAAAGGCATCATCACCGATGTGATTACAGAGCAAGGAGAAGGATATATTACCGGAGGCATAACTAAGAAAAATGCCGACGGAACATTCTATCTTCAGAACGGCAGATACACTACCTGCGACAACCATGACCACCCTCATTTCTATTTTCAGCTCACAAAAGCGAGAGTAACACCAAAAAAGGATGTGGTTACCGGACCCACCTATATGGTGCTTGCCGGAGTACCTCTGCCTCTCGCACTACCCTTCGGCTACTTCCCGTTCTCTGAAAAGTACTCGTCAGGTATCATTGTCCCAACATTCGGCGATGACTATACCAGAGGATTCTACCTGTCAAATGGTGGATATTACTTCGCAATCAGTGATAATATCGACCTTGCCCTTACCGGAGAGTTATACACCAAAGGCTCATGGGGGCTGAAGGCGCGCTCAGCCTATGTTAAGAGGTACAAGTTTTCCGGTTCGTTTGACATAAGCTATCTCAAAACCAAACTCGGTGACAAAGGTGCCCCGGACTATTCTGAGGCAACAAACTTCCAGATTTTGTGGAGCCACAGCCAGGACGCCAAGGCGAACCCGAATATGACCTTCTCGGCATCGGTTAATTTCACCACCGCCGGATATACCAGAAATGACCTCAACAGCTACTACAGCTCGGCTTTTACTGAAAATACCAAGAGCAGTACAGTAAACCTTACATACCGCAAACCCGGCTCTAAGTTCTCATTCTCAACAACAGCGAGCGTGGCACAGCGAACACAGGACTCCACTCTGTCGGTTTCGTTTCCGAACATCACAGTGTCCTACTCCCAGTTCGCACCTTTCAAGCGTAAGCGTCAGGTCGGATCGGAAAAGTGGTACGAAAAAATCAAAATGTCATATAGCGGCGTTTTCAACAACTCACTCACCGCCCAGCAGGATGAGTTCTTCAAAAAAAGCCTTGTAAAGGATTGGAGAAACGGTATGCGTCACAGCATTCCTATCTCTGCTACTTTCAACTTTTTGCAGTACATTAATGTCACACCCTCCGTCAGCCTGACCGACAGAATGTACACCACTAAAGTTAAACGCCAGTGGGATCCCAACGCTTCCGCTGAAATTTGTGACACAAGCTACAGTTTCTATAACGTGTGGGACTTCAATGCATCCATGTCGTTTGACACCAAGATTTACGGTTTTTTCCAGCCGCTGCCTTTCCTCGGCAATAAAGTGAAAATGATTCGTCATGTTCTCACACCAACCGTTTCATTCAGCGGCTCTCCTGACTTCAGCTCACCTTTTTTCGCCTATTACGGCTCCTATCCGATGCCGGATGCTAACGGAGTGATGACTACCCGAAAGTACTCCATGTTCCCCAACAGCCTGTTCGGTGTGCCGGGGCAAGGTAAGAGCGGAACGGTCAGCTATCAGCTTGCCAATAACCTCGAAATGAAGGTTAGGGACGACAACGATTCTATCGGTGAGAAAAAAATCTCACTTATAGAGAATTTCTCTGTGAGTCAGAGCTATAACTTTGCCGCAGACTCACTCAACTGGAGTAATCTCAATACCTCTCTGCTTTTGAAGCTCACTAAAAACTTCACCCTTAATCTCGCCGCCACATGGGATGTATATACCTACCAGCTCAACTCTGCCGGAAACCCTGTCAGAGTGAATATTCCAAGGTGGAAAGCAGGCAAGGGCATTGGCCGTCTGTCAAGCACAGGCACCTCATTCTCTTACACCTTCAACAACAACACTTTCAAAAGAAAGAAAAAAGAGGACAACAATAAAAATACGGATTCCGACTCCACACCCCCGGGTGAAAATGATCCTATGGCTAACGGAGCGTCACAAAACGAATCATACGAGCAGAAAAATGACGATATCACGCTCAACCCCGACGGCTATATGCAGTGGGAGGTGCCGTGGAGCTTCTCTATCAACTATAGTGTGAACTATGGCTATGGATCTTTTAATAAAAAGAAGATGGAGTATAACGGAAAGCTCACACAAAACCTGAGCTTCTCTGGAAACATACGACCCACAAAAAACTGGAATTTCAGCTTCAGCGCAAGCTATAATTTTGACACCCACAAGCTTGCATACATGAATTGCAACATTTCGAGAGACCTTCACTGCTTCACCATGAGAGCAAGCTTTGTTCCTGTTGGACCTTACAAATCATATAACTTCCATATCGCCGTAAACTCCTCCCTCCTCTCCGACGTGAAATATGACAAGCGTTCATCTATTTCAAACGGAGTCACCTGGTACTGATTATATGGGTAATTTTCCGGTAAACCCGGTAAACAAAACGGAGAATATGTAAGTTTATATTGTAAGCTTGAATTACATTTAGGCAACCATTCATCATATTTTATGTACCGTGTCGCATAAACTTGTTTCTAAGGTTTCAAAAATCCTTTTATGGATTATTATTTCCATTGTGGCTCTTGTTGTGCTCGCTGTGGCTGCTCTCTATATACCCGCTGTGCAGACCAAAGTAAAGGATTTCGCTCTTGAAAAAGTTCGCCAGAGCACCGGCATGGATATTACTGCAAAAAAATTCCGCCTACGATTTCCATTCACCCTCTCTATCGGTGATGTCACTGTTCTTGAAGCTTCCGGCGATACGATGGCTACTCTCGGCTCGCTTGACCTTGATGTAAGGCTGCTGCCGCTTCTTAAAGGCGATATTGACGTAAACTCGGCTTCGGCATCTCAGGTTTACTACGCGCTCGGCAACTCCGATTCCGCAATGATGCTCCGCGCCCGTGTCAGCAATTTTGTTCTTGATGCGGCTGAATTGAATTTTGCGAAAGGTAATATAGATATCAACTCTGCGGAACTGGACAGTGCGGACGTAAGAATGGTGATGAAGGACACTGTGACGGCTCCATCCGACACCTCCACTTCTTCTCCGCTCAAAATTACAGCTAAGAATATCCGTCTGAAAAATGTGAGATACCGCATGGAAATGATGCCGGTAATCGACTCTATGGACGTTACCGTGCCTTTTGCAGAACTTTCTGACGGAGTTGTTGATATGGGTCAAGGTAAAATCACCGCCAAATCACTGGCAATTGACTCGGTTAAAGCACTTTATCTCACTCCATCCGCAGAATATCTGGAATCTCACCCTGTTGCCTATTCACCCGACACTATTGTTCCGACATCAGATTCACAGTTATGGACAATAAATGCAGACCGTCTGCACCTTACTGCAAGTCAGGCTATTTATGCCATGCGGGGTGCTGAACCACTACCGGGACTTGACATGAACTATCTCTCAGTCAATAATGTCGAAATCGCCGTCGATTCGTTTTACAACAGAGGTACATCTATTACTGTTCCCATTAAAAGAATTAAGGCAACCGAACGGTCCGGCATCTTCCTTGAAGCTAAAGGCACTTTCGCTATGGACTCCGCTCTTATGCGTGCCGAAAATTTTGATATACGCACCACCTTCTCATCGCTGAAATTGAATGCGTCTATGGGTGTGGGAGATCTTGCTGCCGACCCCAATCTTCCTCTGCGGCTCAAAGCGAATGGATTGCTGGCTCTCGCGGATATTGAGCTCGCAATGCCGGCAATTAGTCCGATGCTTAGAAATATACCGCGCAACTCCGACATCATTCTTGATGCTGATGTTGCCGGAACATCAGGATTCATAACCGTTGACAACATCTCGGCTGACCTTCCGGGATTTGCTTCTGTACGCGCCGGAGGAAGTGTAGCGAATCCGTTTGATTTTAACGCAATGAGCGGTAAAATTGAGCTGGACGGCAACTTCTCTAACCTTAATCCTATCAAGCCGACTCTGCTTGAAGCTAAAATGGCCAAGGAGGTCAAGCTACCGCCAATGAAACTTGACGGTGCGGTTAATTACAACCCCGGAAAAATTGACGGCAACATCGCGCTCATGGCTGCTGGTGGTAAAATTGCAGCAAAAGCGATGTGGCAGCAGAAGGTTGAGGGCTATGATATAAATCTGAATGTCAATAGGTTTCCTGTTGATGCATTTATGCCCTCTCTCGGAGTCGGAAAAGTTTTTGCCCGGCTCGAAGCTAAAGGTACGGGACTCGACCCATCCAATCCCCGCTCACACCTCACTGCATCCATCGATATTGACAGCATAACATATCTCGGTAAAAAATATTCCGATATCACAGCAGAGGCTGACTTGCAGAATGCACATATAATCGGCTCTATTGTAAGCAACAATCCCGGAGCGGAAGTTGATATCGACTTCACCGCTGATTTTCTCAAACAAGGATACACCTGGGAGATTGACGGGCATGTACTCGACCTCGATTTGCAGGAACTGAATCTTTCACCCGCGGCAAACGGAGGCAGCCTTACTCTCAGAAGCACAGGATTCATGAGCAGTGATGCCAAAACCATCAATGCTAAGGCTGACATTATTTCTCTTGACTGGAATCTTGACGGTAAGAGACTTTACTCTCCGGAAACCTCACTGAATTTCAACGCTACAGACTCCTTCGTAACCGCCGATATCACCTCAGGAGACTTCTCTGCAAAGTTCGCATCGCCCAACTCACTTGATTCATTGCTCACACGTCTGGATAAGACGCTTGCTGTGGTTGACTCCTCTATCGCCAAAAAGAATGTAAATATCCTGGCTCTCCAGAAGGCTATGCCCGGCATAGATTTACAATTGGCCTCCGGTCCGAATAATTTCATAGCCTCATATCTCGCAAGTTTAGGCATACAATTCAATAGTGCGAAGGCAAATTTCCGCAACGACTCGCTGTTCAGCCTCTCTACCGACATCCTGGGATTCTCTTCCGGCACCACCCGGCTTGATACCATTTCATTCGGTGCTGTACAGCATGGCAAGTTCCTCCCCTTCAAGGGAGCGGTTAACAACCGTCCGGGCACCTTTGACAATTTCGCCCACGTCAATATCTCCGGATTCCTCGCCGATGATAAATTCGGATTCATGCTCAATCAAAAGAATATTGAGAATGAGCAGGGCTTTGTTGTAGGAATTAGTGCAACCATGCAAGATTCCATAGTATCAGTGAGATTTGTTCCGTACGCACCGACTATCGGCTACAAGAAATGGCACTTCAATAAAGATAATTTCCTGTCGTACAACTTCTACAATCGCCACATCGACGCGAACATAATGGCTTCCAGCGACAAGAGCTATATAAAGATTTACACTGAGCATGTGGATGGAAACGAAAACGAGCAGGAAGATTTGTTTGTAAAAATTTCCGACATCCATATTCAGGACTGGCTCTCGATTTCCCCGTACTCCCCTCCCTTGAAGGGTGATCTCGGAGCGGATATGAAGATTCACTGGAACGACAATCAGCTTACCGGTAATGGAGTTCTGTCCCTTAACAACCTTTTATATGGAAAAGACAGGGTTGGCTCATTTAATATCGGGGTGGATGTGCTCGCAGGTGCCAACGGTGTGCTCAACGCCGATGCCTCCCTGCTTGTTGACAGTATCAAGGTAATCACAGCCAAGGGTGTATTGAACGACAGCACCGCTACCAATCCGTTCCTCCTTGACTTCTCCATGATTCATTTCCCGCTTCATATTCTCAATCCATTCCTGCCGAGAGAGTATGCCCGGTTATCAGGTATGCTCAACGGTCAGATGGATATCACAGGAAGCCTTGTCAAGCCGGTATTTAACGGATTTATTGATTTTGACAGCACCGCCGTGAATGTAGGAATGCTCGGTACCAGCTTCAAATTCTCTGAAGAAAAGATTCCTGTTGACAGCAGTATTGTGAAATTCAATAACTTCTCTATAACGGCTGCCAATAAGAATCCTCTGAGTGTTAACGGAACGGTAGATCTGACCGAACTTTCTTCTGCCAAGATAAATCTGGATATGCTTGCCCGCAATATGCAGATTGTTAACTCCAACCGTCCGAAGAAAGCGGATGTTTACGGTAAAGCGTTCATTGATATGGATGCGAGTGTGAAAGGCAGTATGGCACTGCTGAATGTGGATGCCAAATTAAAGGTTCTTCCCGGCACTAATGTCACTTATATAATGACTAATGCCCAGTCTGCCATCACCTCGCAGACCACCGGCGATATGGTCAAATTCGTGCAGTTCAGCGACACCACGGCTACAATGGTTGCCGACTCCCTCACAGAGTCAGCTATGGCAATCAATCTTGAGGCGGAGCTGACCATTTCGCAGGGAAGCACTATTAACGTTGACCTCTCAACCGACGGCAAGAACAAGGTTTCGCTGCTCAGTCAAGGTACGCTCGATTTCTCAATGAATCCGTTCAACGACGGCAGACTCACCGGCAGACTGAATATCAACGGAGGATTTGTGCGCTACACACCGCCGATGCTGTCTGAAAAGCTTTTCCATTTCCAGGAGGGCAGCTTTGTAGCATTCAACGGAGATATGCTTAATCCTATTCTCAACATACACGCTGTTGACAAACTGAAGGCTAACGTAACCCAGCAGGGACAGAACTCACGTATTATTGACTTTAATGTGAGTGTTGCTATAACCAACACGCTGTCAAACATGAACGTTGCTTTCGACCTATCTACCAACGATGATATAACTGTTCAAAACGAACTCGCATCCATGAGCCCCGATCAGAGAGCGAACCAGGCTATGAATATGTTGCTGTACAATGTTTATTCAGGTCCGGGAACAAAGGCGAGCACCAATCTGAGCGGAAACCCGCTGTACTCATTCCTCGAATCTCAGATTAACTCATGGGCTGCCAACAACATCCGTGGTGTGGACATATCATTCGGAATTGACCAGTACGACAAAACCACCGATGGTGTGTCGCAACAAACCACCAGCTACAGCTACCGGGTGAGCAAAACCCTGTTTAACGACAGATTCAAGATTATTGTAGGCGGAAACTACTCTACGGATGCCAATGCTGATGAGAATTTCTCACAGAATCTGATAAACGATATTGCATTCGAGTACATGCTCAACAAAAGCGGTTCCATGTATGTGAGACTGTTCCGCCACACCGGATACGAGAGTATTCTGGAAGGTGAGGTCACACAAACCGGTGTGGGATTTGTGCTCCGACGTAAAATAAACTCGTTCCGCGACTTGTTCCGCTGGGCTGGAAGACTCAAAAATTCCATAACCGGAAAGAATGATTCAAAATCAGCTGTTTCACCATCTTCAAACACTACTGCCGATGAAACGGATTCTTCTAAATAAACTGACATCAGCAATTATTGCTGTCTTTACAATACTCACCGTTACCGGATGCTCCACAACCAGACGCATCGCTGATGACGAGATACTTTATACCGGAGTCAAGAAAATAAAAATAGAGACTCCGGAGGGCGTTGCGCAGGCACCGGGACTCGCTGCAGAGGTCAAAAACGCGGTGAATGTAGCACCAAACAACTGCCTTATCTCACCTTACCTGAGGTATCCTTTTCCGCTTGGACTTTGGGTGTATAATAACTGGAGCAATCCTCCAAAGGGCTTCAAGCACTGGATTTACGAGAAGCTTGTCGCAGAACCGGTCCTTATCAGTGATGTACGCCCTGAGGTGCGCACCAAAATGATAGATGAGATTCTGGATAACAACGGCTATTTCCGCGGGTCAGCCTCCTACGAGCTCGTACAGGGCAGAAACAAGAAAAAGGCAAGTATCCTCTATAAGATTGAAACAGGTCCAGAATATCTTATTGACAGCGTTACGCTTCTGCCGGACACCTGCCACCTAAATCATATTATCGACTCAATTACTTCAGTAAACACTTATTTGAGAGCAGGTTCGCGCTATTGCACGGATTCTCTTTCAGCCACAAGAATCAATATCGCCAACTTTGTTAGAAACAGAGGATATTATTTCTTTAAGCCAGACTTCATTGAGTACCTCGCCGACAGCACTATAAATCCGAAGAAGATTGCAATAAAAATGGTGCTTGCTTCCAACGCTCCGAAGGGTTCATACACCCGCTGGCGCACCGGCAGCATCACTACGGTTATCAACCGCAATAAAGGTGGAGGCACTCCCGATACCTTTGAAACTCGCCGTGGCACAATCATACAGATGATGCCCTCCAGACTGCGCCGCAAACTTATACCTGAGTGCATCACCTTCCGCGAAGGCAAGATTTTTTCTGTTCGTGACATGAACCGTACACAGACATATCTTTCGCGCACAGGCATATTCAATAACATCGAAATCAATGCCATTCCTGATACTGCCGGCTGTAAAAGAGTGCTTGATGTGCTGATTGAGTGCACTTTCGATGCACCGCTCGAAGCATCATTAGAGGTGAATGTCACCTCCAAATCCAACAGTTACCTCGGTCCGGGACTGTCATTCGGAGTTACCAACAAAAACCTTTTTGGCGGTGGTGAACAGCTGAGTCTTAATCTCACCGGAGCTTACGAATGGCAGACTGGACGAAACAAAGGAGGTTCGATTCTCAACTCATACGAAGTCGGGATAAATTCTACCCTCGCATTTCCGCGGCTTCTTATTCCGGGATTTTTCCCACATAGCCGAAGAGAACTGAACTGGACAAGAATAGCACTGAATGTTGACCTTCTGAACCGTCCCCATTATTTCAGGATGGCACAGTTCAACACATCGATCAACTATGACTTCCGGCTGAACCGTCACGCTACAAATACTTTCACACCGTTCAAGCTCACATATACCAAGCTGATGAACTCCACCGCCGAATTTGACTCGATAATGAGGGAGAACCCGGCTATAGCGGAGAGTTTCAAGAGTCAGTTTATTCCTCAGCTCGCATATAGCTTCACATACGACACAAGCATAGACCGCGACAACTCCATCAACTGGCAATTCACTGTTCAGGAAGCAGGCAATGTGTTCTGGGCACTATACCGACTATGCGGAGTCAAAGGTGAGAAACGTCTCTTTGGCACACCTTTCTCACAATTTGTAAAAGGCACCACACAATTTGTTTATAACCGCCGGCTGTGGGGTGATAACTGGCTGGTGACACGAGCCGCTTTAGGAGCTGCCCATGCTTACGGCAATGCCACCCAGGTGCCTTACAGCGAGCAATTCTATGTTGGCGGTGCGAATTCAATCCGCGCCTTTACCGTCCGCAGTATAGGTCCCGGCAGCTACAAAGTGCCTGAACACCTGATAAACGGTTATTTTGACCAGACCGGTACATTCAAGTTTGAATTCAACGTTGAGTACCGATTCCCGATTTACGGTCCGCTCCATGGTGCAGTATTCTTTGACTCCGGCAACGTGTGGCTGCTGAAAGAAGACCCGTTGCGTCCGGGTGGCAAATTAGAAGGCAAATCATTTTTCAAGGACCTTGCCACGGGCACCGGAGCAGGATTAAGACTTGACATAGGGATGCTTGTTGTGCGCGGTGACCTCGGTGTAGGAATCCATCTGCCCTACGACACCGGCAAAAGAGGCTATTACAACATGACCTCGTTCAAAAAATCCCTTGCCTTCCATCTTGCCATAGGCTATCCCTTCTAAACTGAGATTAGCTCCGGTGCTTTCCTCGCCTGATAGGAGGCAGTTCCACACCTCCGGCGTTGTTGGTAGGCTGATTGCCGTGCCGGGCACATGAATGTTCCCTGTTAACAAAATGCCGGTCCCTCCGGGACTCGCTCCTGCCGAATTTGGAATGGGAGGAGTAAGATTGGGAGGTAGTGCCCGCGTAGTGGGCAAACCGTAGATAGTCCGGTTCGGAGGATTCGTAAGGGTCATCGCAAGGAGAGAGAAGAGAGAATTAATGAATGTTAACGGGGCTTATTATTAAGGCTCGTTTTTCTCAACTCAATTTATAGCAGATTGCTACAAAATCTAATAAATACATGCATTTTGCAAGCGAAACAGGTGTTTTAATAGACCCATTAGGCAAAATAATGTTAATTCCTCGGATTTTTTCATTCTATTTATTGCAAGATATTACTCACAACAGTAATTTTGCACCGTGTTTTTCATGGTATTAGATTTAAGGTTAACAAAAGGTTGATTGTCGTGATGACAATCAATTTTTTTTGTGCTATACGGAAGCAATCATGCGTATTAATCTTATTTAAGGTGATTGGGCAAAATTACCGCACTGTGAGCTACTATTTTTGCAACGAGGTTCATAGTGAGCCTCCAAGTAATTCATTAACGCCCGGATATTATGGAAATTCTTCTGATTCTCATTTTGCTGCCATGCTGGTTATTACAGGCACTGAAAGACGGTAACGTAAAATAACCACAATCCTACACCAAAACAGATTATTTGTGCTATCTTTGCGAAATATCATCATGCTTATGAAAGGAAAAAACAAGGCTACGGTTGATTTTTGCGCAATGGCACTCCTCCTCACGGCTATTATCACCGGAATGATACTCCACCGCCAGGTCAATCATCTTTTCATCTATAATAATATATTCTTGTGGACCACCCATGAGATAGTGGGTTTACTGCTTTTGGCTGACCTGATCGCACACTCGGTTCAGCATGACAAATGGTTTACGAACTATGAGAAAATACCGGTGAGTCGTAAACGAGTGACAACTATTCTTATCATAGCAGGGGCTTTGCTTATGATATCGGGCTTAATCCTCATTTTCGGCAGTCATTCGCATTTTATCTCTATCCTACACTATGTGTGCGGCATTATTTTCACCATTCTTGCCATCGGTCATGTTGCGAAGCGATTGAAAATCCTCCGCTCTCTGATGAAATAGCAGGAATTCACGAAACGTCTTAAATATAGTATTATAAAAAAGCGGAAAAGGCGGGTCTCACGACTCGCCTTTCCCTAATTATTTTTCAGTATGAAATATATTACCGCGTAGCGGTAATGCCTTTAGTCAAATTACAAATTACGGACGTGTTTCCGCCCAGCCTGGAGTTTGTTCAATCCCATAACCCGCATTGATTTCACTCTGCGGAATCGGGAATATTATATCCGACATATTGGCATCGGTAATCTGATATTGAATAGACGGTGCTCCATAAGCATACAGATTAGCTTTTTTACCCCAGCGACGTAGGTCCCAAAGGCGGTGTCCTTCCTGGAAAAGCTCACGTGCACGCTCATCCTGTATAAATTCCATAATTTCAGTTTTACCAGAAGGCAGGTCTGAAATTGATGTTATCGCATTGTCACGCATAGCCACAGTCAAAAGTGCCTTTTTAGCATCGGCTTCTTTGTTTAGCTGAATATTAGCCTCTGCCTGAATAAGGAACATTTCCGGAGCGTTTATTAAATAATTTGTTTGACAAGCAGGGTTACCGCCACCAACTGCATTAAACGAACCTTGACCATATTTACCACCACCAAACCAAGGGGTTGTAGCTCCATAATTCACATAAGCTGTGCCAGCCTGATTTGTCCAGTACATGATTGATGTGCGGACATCTTCATCACTATATAGTGAAATCAAATAGGGTGACGGACCATAGCAATAAGTTGTGTACAATGTTCCACATGAGTTAGCGCTCCAGTTAGTCTTGGTATCTAGAGCAAGATAAAAGAGTGATTCATTGTTGGAATAAGTCGTGGCATATAGGCTTTCATAAGCTGATACTGTAGTAGCCAGTTCCTTGATACCTGCCATATTAAGTGCATTAGTGGCAGCTTCTAATGCCCCATTATAATCCTCCAGGTAAAGTTTCACTCTTGCCATCAATCCGTAAACAGATGCCGGTGTAAACACTTCCCCGGAACGACTATACTGCTGAGCCGCCTCAAATGCAGCAATGGAAGCATTAAGATCAGATAGAATTTGAGCGTAACATTCGCCTACAGAAGAGCGACTAATGTTTTGGAATTCAGGGATAGGAGTCTCTACTATAGCAACACCAAGCTCATTTGAGAAATCCTGACCTGCAACTTTTATCTGATGACCAAAAGTATTAGTGAGTATAAACATAGAATATGCTCTGAGAGCATAAGCTTCTGCCATATACTGGTTTAATTCCGCTTCGCTTTCAGGATATTCAGCCAATAGTTTTTTTGAGTTTTCAATAACTCGAGCTGCATTATCTATAACTTTATAGCCATAGACCCAAATATACTCAAAACCATAGTAAGTATCCAGATAGTTGAATTGATATGACGCATTCTGGTGGGAGTTGTTTGCGTTCCAATATATTATATCTGAAGATAAATCTCCTATAGTTGTCGCATAATTTCCGGCAAAATAATACTGACTTAAACGATAGTATGCACCATTGAGTGCTACAGCAATTCCATCTGGGGTAGCGAGAATAGTCTCACTGTCGGTACCATCAAAGATGTCAGTATCGAAGAACTTATCACCACAGCCGGTTGCTGAAACGGTGAGCATAAGTCCCGCCATTGCCTTTATAAATATATTTTTCATAAAATCTTTTCCTTGAAATTATTTCTAAAAATTGAGTTTAGAATGTAACCTGTACACCACCGGTGAAAGTGAATGTTGCAGGATACTGCCATGCAATCACACCGCTTGAATATGTTTCGGGATTGTAGCCTACGAAGTCAGAAGCAGTCCAGGTGTGCACATTGTCAAAGGTAGTGTAGAAACGAACCTTTTCCATAAATGCCTTACGGGTGAGTTTTGCCGGGAGAGTGTATCCGAAAGTTATATTACTCAAACGGAGATAGCTGCCATTCATCAACCAGCGTGAAGAGTTTGCCATCGTATTATTGGGGTCGCCATAAATATACTGAGGATATTTAGCATTGGGATTTTCGGGAGTCCATGAATTGTCAGCTACAATTTGGAGTGGTGTACGGAGCGACATACCCCAACCAGTGAATGAGTGACCAGTATCCATTACCTTGTTACCAAGTCGGTAGTTGAACTGCATCGAGAGGTCGAAACCGTAAGCATTTGCATTGAGGCCAAAAGCTCCGAAAACTTTAGGCTCGGCACTGCCGACATAGCGTTTTGCAGCAGAAGTAAATTTATCTGTTGTTTCATCACCCTCTTCATTGAGGTAGTACAAAGCTTTACCAGTCTCCTTATCAACACCTGCAT